>CAYWLT010000211.1:0-5415 GCA_964459295.1 uncultured Thermodesulfobacteriota bacterium | reverse complement strand
GCCTCGGAGATACTTTTTGTAAAACTCTTTTTGCAGTGCAAGGAAAAGGGCTATGCGGAATTCAGTTTGGGAATGGCGCCCATGGCCGGGTTTCAGGAACATGAAAACCCTTCACGGGAGGAACGGGCAATTCACTATTTTTTTCAGCACATGAATTTCCTTTTCAGCTACCGGGGGCTGCGCTTTTACAAGGCAAAATTTGCCTCGCGGTGGGAGCCGCGCTACGTGATTTATCAAAACGCCCTCGAATTGGCGCGCCATGCCATTGCCATCGGTGTGGTTTCCCGGCTGTGACCCAATGCGAGAGGGTGAACCATGATGAGAGAACCGGACTCGATTCCGGCAGAAGGAAGTCTTGCCGCAGGTCAGCGCGCCGGAAACCGGCTTAAACCGGCCCTGGGGTACCTCATAGCCCTCGCCGGTCTGATATGGGTGTTTCACAACATCCATTGTGGGAGGTTTCTGCAAGCCATGAGGACGGTTTCCTGGATGTGGGTGCCGCCGGCAGTCTTCTTTGATATCCTGAGCTATTACACGCAGGGGGCCAGGTGGCAGCTGCTTCTCCGCCCCCTGGGCAAAGTATCTTCGTTGAGGGCGACCCAGGCTATATACATCGGCCTTTTCACCAATGAGATTGTCCCCCTGCGGGCGGGTGAGCTGGTCAGGCTCTTTCTCGTTTCCCACTGGCTGTCTGTGCGGCCGGGATCGGTCATTCCCTCATTGGTGGTGGAACGATTCTTTGACGGAATATGGCTGGCGCTGGCCATCGGGGTATTGGCGTTTTTCATTCCCCTGCCCGGAGAACTGCTCGGCGCTGCAAAAGTTCTCAGCGCGCTGGTTATCTTTTTAACCGCTCTCTTTGTCTACCTGATCTTCATTCAGAGGACCTGCGCGCAGAACGATAAACCGGGTGAGGGTTGGCGATGGAACCCGCTGCGCATGCTCGTTTCGTTTCTGAGACGTCTGGCAGAAGGGGTTCATGCCATCGGGACCTCACGATTTTTTTTTGCATCGTTTGTGGTGTCGCTTTTCATCCTCATTTTTCAGATCATTGCCCTCTGGATGATGATGCGCGCCTACGGGATCCCGCTCTCGATCTGGGCGGGGAGCGTGGTGCTGCTCATCCTTCACCTGGGCACGGCGATTCCCAACGCGCCCTCAAATATCGGCACCTACCAGTTCTTTACCGTGGTCGGCCTCACCCTTTTCGGGGTCGAAAAGACCCTGGCGGCGAGCTTTTCGGTGGGTGCGTTTGTGGTGTTGACCGTTCCCCTGTGGGTAATCGGCCTTATCGCCATGTGGCGAACGGGAATGACGTTCACTGCCATCCGGCGGGAGATTAAAAGGATGTATGGTTGAGAAGGGCATATGAGATCTGATGCAGCCGGTATTTAAGGAGGTGCCCCAGAGGGCTTGCAGCAACACAGGGAGAGGCACACGGGTACCGCATAAAGACATGTCACTGGAATCAATGATTGCAACCTACGGCTACGGGGCGGTTTTGGTCGGCACCTTTCTGGAGGGTGAGACGGTGGTTCTGCTGGGCGGGTTTGCCGCACACCGGGGATATCTCGACTTGCCCTGGGTGATCGCGGTGGCATTTGCCGGGAGCCTTTTGGGAGACCAGCTCTACTTTTATCTCGGACGCCGGCACAGCGCCCGGATCCTCCGCAGATTCGCGGCCTGGGGCGACCGCATCCAGCGGGTGGATGAGCTGATGCGCCGCTTTCACACGCCGCTCATCCTGGCCTTCCGCTTTCTCTACGGGCTGAGAATCGTCGCGCCATTCGCCATGGGCATGAGTTCAATACCGGCGCAGCGATTTGTGCTGCTCAATGTGATCGGAGCCATGGCCTGGGCCTTCCTGGTGGGTATGGGCGGATACCTTTTTGGCAACGCCCTGGAAATGCTGGTCGGGGATCTGAAGCGCCATGAAATGAAGATTATAATAATTCTCCTCTCCGGCTGGTTGCTGATATGGGGCCTGTTGTTGTTACGCCGTCTGATACGCAGGCATTTCGGTACCGGTCATGCCGGCTGAGCGCATACCCTTTTTGCGCCGCCTGCTTGCATAAACCCGAGGACGCAGGAGATGCGCCATGCGAACTAATGCGCCTCCTTTCTGGAGCGTGCCAACTGATGAACTCCTGGAGCAGCTTGATACTTCCCTCAACGGCCTGGGCAAAGGGGAGGCGCTCGAACGCCTCGCCCGGTCCGGCGCCAACCTCATCCGCGCCAGGAAAAGATCGGGCCCGCTCCGGCTTTTCCTTGCCCAGTTCAAGAGTCCGATCACCCTCATCCTGTTAGGCGCCGCCGTACTGTCGCTTTTTCTGCATGATCCCACCGACGCGCTGATTATCATTCTTATTGTGTTCATCAGCAGCCTGCTCGGCTTCTGGCAGGAGTACAAGGCAACCGGCGCCGTCGCCGCGTTGCTGGCCATGGTGAGGGTCACGGCCGAGGTTACGCGCGACGGCGAATCGCTGGAGGTGCCGGTCGAGGAGATTGTCCCCGGAGATATCATCGTGCTCTCGGCGGGCCGAACCGTCCCCGGCGACAGCCGGTTGATTGAGTCGAACAACCTCTTTGTCGACGAAGCGACACTGACCGGAGAGACCTACCCGGTAGAGAAAATGGCCGGCGTCCTTCCCCCGGAAACGGTTCTCGGTAAACGCGCCAATACCCTTTTTATGGGCACCCATGTCGTGAGCGGCTGGGGAAAGGCGGCGGTAGTACACACCGGGGGGCGAACGGAATTCGACAGGATTTCGGAACGCCTCGCCTTGAGGGCGCCGGAAACCGAATTTGAACGCGGCATCAGAAAATTCGGCTATTTTCTTATGGAGGTGACCTTCATTCTGGTGATAACCATCTTTGCGGTGAATGTCATCCTTGCCCGGCAGGTTCTGGATTCGTTTCTTTTTTCCCTCGCTCTTGCCGTGGGGCTTACCCCCCAGCTCCTTCCGGCAATCATCAGCATCAACCTTGCGCATGGCGCGAGCCGCATGGCCGGGAAGAAGGTCATAGTGAAACGGCTCAGCTCCATCGAGAATTTGGGAAGCATGAACACGCTCTGTTCCGATAAGACCGGCACCCTGACCGAAGGGGTGGTGCGGCTGCACGATTATCTTGACGGTTACGGCAACCGGAGCGAAAAGGTAGTGCGGTATGCCTATATCAACGCGGCGTTCGAAAGCGGTTTCTCCAATCCCATCGATGATGCAATCCGGGCCACCGCGCACTGTGACCTGTCGGAATATCGCAAGCTGGATGAGCTGCCCTATGATTTTATCAGGAAGCGCTTGAGCGTCCTGGTGTCATACCAGGGGAAGAGCATTCTGGTGACCAAAGGCGCGGTCGACAACATGCTTTCTCTCTGCCTTTCAGCCGAGTCGGCCGACGGCGCACAGCATGCTATTGCCGAGGTAATGGATGAGATACGCAACCAATATGAAACATTCAGTGCCCGGGGGTACCGCCTGTTGGGGATGTCGTATCGGGAACTTACCCCGCAGTCAAAGCTTGCCGGCAACAGTGAATCTTCCATGATATTCCTGGGATTCGTGGTTTTTTCCGACCCGCCCAAGGCGGAGGTCAGGGAAACCGTACGGCGGCTGGGCCATCTCGGAGTATCGCTGAAAATAATTACCGGGGACAATCGTCTGGTTGCTGCGACGGTCAGCCGGCAGGTGGGAGTGGCGGTTCCGGTGGTGCTCACCGGAGGGGAAATGAGGCAGATGAGCGATGAGGCGCTCCTGAAGCGGGTAAATGAGGTGGGTGTCTTTGCCGAGGTGGAACCCAACCAGAAAGAGCGGATTATTCTGGCCTTGAAGAAGTCCGGCAATGTGGTGGGATTCATGGGAGACGGAATCAATGACGCCTCGGCGCTCCACGCGGCGGATGTGGGCATCTCGGTGGACGGGGCGGCGGATGTGGCTAAAGAGGTGTCGGATATCGTGCTGCTGGAGAAGGATTTAAAAGTGCTGGTGGAGGGGGTGGTGGAGGGAAGAAGGACGTTTGCCAATACCATCAAGTATGTTTTCATGGCAACCAGCGCCAACTTCGGCAACATGTTCAGCATGGCCGGCGCCTCCCTTTTCCTTTCCTTTCTTCCCCTTTTGCCCAAGCAGATTTTGCTCACCAACCTGATGACCGACTTTCCTGAAATGACCATAGCCTCGGACAGCGTCGATGAAGAGCTGATTGGCCGGCCGCGGCGGTGGGATATCAGGTTCATCAGGAATTTTATGACCATCTTCGGGGTGGTGAGTTCGTTCTTTGATTATCTTACCTTCGGGGTGTTTCTCCTCCTGCTCCATGCAACCGTTGAGCAGTTCCGGACCGGCTGGTTCGTCGAATCGGTTGTTTCGGCATCCCTGGTGGTGTTGATCGTTCGCACCAGAAAGTCCTTCTTCAGGAGCCGGCCCGGCACCTATCTGATGATCGTTACCATCCTGATTGTTGCGGCGGGGTTGATGATACCATTCACACCCCTCGCCCTCATGCTGGGGTTTGAACCCTTGCCGCCTCTCTTCCTTGTGGCGATAGGAATCATCGTGAGCGCATACATGCTGGCAGCGGAGACGGTGAAGAAAATCTTTTTTGCCCGGGTGAGATTTTGATGCCGAAGGCGGCCACAACCACCTGAGGTTCCACGGCACATAACGCATGGAACACTATTTCTGGCTCATTCCGTTAGGGTTTATTATGGGCACCTACGGGACGCTTATTGGCGCCGGTGGCGGGTTTTTAGTGGTTCCCCTCTTGCTGGTGCTCTATCAGGCAGAGGATCCTGAAATTATTACGAGCATCTCACTGGCGGTTATCGCCTTTAATGCGTTATCAGGGTCAGTGGCCTATGCTCGAATGGGACGCATTAATTATAAGGCCGGCATCCTATTTTCAATCGCCGCCATCCCGGGGGCAGTGCTCGGGGCGCTTAGTACGGCGTTACTCTCACGACTTGCTTTTGATACCATGTTCGGACTCTTGCTAATCATTTCATCCGCTTATCTGCTAATCCATCCGATTGGTGTGCGGAACACTTCACGGAAAAAAACGCTTCCGCCCTATCCGCACAATCCCCTGACATCCGACCATAGCCGCGCAATACATCGCGATAAATTTACGGTCGGCATGGTGTTAAGCTTCTTCGTCGGTTACCTTTCAAGTATGCTGGGGATAGGCGGCGGCATCATTCATGTGCCGGTCCTCGTGCGGCTGTTGGATTTTCCCGTACACTGCGCTACCGCTACATCACATTTTATTTTAGCGGTCATGGCTTTGTCCGGCACTATTGTGCACGTGGTTACGGGAACATTCTATCATGGCCTGCATAGAACCATTGCGCTGTCCATTGGCGTGATTGGCGGGGCGCAGGCAGGTGCAGCCTTGTCTGAGCATGTGTCGGGTTCA
>CAYWLT010000210.1:0-5429 GCA_964459295.1 uncultured Thermodesulfobacteriota bacterium | reverse complement strand
ACCATCGACACCATTTTAACCGAGGAAGGTTTTGAAACGCATGTTTCCCGTAACGGGAAGGATGCGCTTCTGAAGGTGCAGGAGCTGTCACCCGAGCTGGTGCTGCTGGATTGCTATCTGCCGGAAATGATGGGAATCGAGGTGCTCCGGGAAATAAGAAAATTGAGCGAGGAAATCGCCGTGGTCATGATGACCGGCCACGGGGAGGAACAGCTGGTCGTCGCGCTGATGAAGGCAGGCGCGTCCGACTACCTTAAAAAACCCCTCGGCAAATTCACCCTGCTGAGCGCGGTGAAGGATGTTCTGCGCAAGAAGGACATAAACCGCGAAATCTTCCAGTCGGAACGGCTGCTCCTGCTCGGCGAGCTCTTCCCCTTCGTCGCCCATGAAATACGCAACCCGCTTCACGCCATCGGGGGGGCCTTGACCATCATCCAAAAAAGGATCGTCGCCGATCCGCTGGTTGAACAGTCAATTAATGTCATTAACGAGGAGATTAAGCGGCTCACCGGTTTCGTCAAGGAATGTCTGGAATTCTCCAACCCCTCCGATCCCACCAAGTTTTCCTCCACCGACATCAATGATATCATAACCTCGTCCGTCGATCTGATGATGCCCGCGTTTCACGATGCTGCAAAACAGATTGATCTTTCCCTCTTGCTCCAGGACGACCTCCCGCGCCTGCAGACCAATTTCAATGAGATCAAGCAGGTGGTCCTGAACATTATCAAGAACGCAGTGGAGGCAATTGATGAAAAAGGCTCCCTGACCATCGCCACCAGCCATGACCCGCGGCTGACCAGAAATTTTATCGCCATCACCTTCTCCGATACCGGCAAGGGCATCAAACAAGAGATCGTCAAAAAGATTTTTGATCCTTTTTTTACCACCAAAACCGTAATCGGCGGCACCGGGCTGGGCCTATCGGTATGCAGAAAAATCATCTGTGAAAACCACCACGGCACCCTGGCCATCGACAGCGAAGAAAACAAGGGCACAACAGTGATCATACGGCTTCCGCTTGATCACAACGCGGCGCTCGGCCTCAGAAGCGATACCTGAGCCGCGGCGGTACGGCTGATTGCCCGCAGCGCCGATGGAGACACATTGTTCAAACGGGCAAGACTTTGCTTCCAAAAGGTATTCACATCCGGTTGATTGACAGGAGCGCGATTCCTCATGCCTGAAAAGACCATTTTAGTTGTAGATGATGAACCCAACTCTCTTTTTGTCACCTCCCAGTTGCTGAAAGACCAGTCCTATGAGGTGATTACGGCGGAAAACGGAACAGCCGCCCTGAATAAATTGCTGGAGGGGAAAATAAACCTGGTCATCACCGATGAGCGCATGCCCGGCATCAGCGGCATGGAAGTGCTGCGCCAGACCAAGAAGCTCGACGCGCGCATCCCGGTCATCATTCTTACCGGCTATGGGACCATCCCGCTCACCATAAACGCACTTAGGGAGGGGGCTTTCCACTTTTTCGAAAAGCCCATCAGTCAAAATCTCAAACAGTTCTACTCGGTAATTGAAGACGCCCTGAACCAGCAGGATCATGAAAGCCAGATCCGCGAACAACGCAAAGAGATTAACGGCAGGTGCGGTTCAGAGAATATCATCGGAAAATCCAGGAAGATGCGGGAAATCTTTGAAACGGTGGAACTTGTCGCGGCGACCGACAAAACCGTGTTGATTCAGGGAGAAAGCGGCTCGGGCAAGGAACTCATCGCCCGGGCCATTCACAACCGCAGCCAGCGCCGGGACAAAAAGCTGGTGACGCTTAATTGCGCCGCGTTAACCGACACCCTGATTACCAGCGAGCTCTTCGGGTATACCAAGGGGGCATTCACCGGGGCGATCGACAATACTACCGGCAGGTTTGAGCTGGCCCACGGAGGCACCCTCTTTCTTGACGAAATCGGGGAAACGTCGCCGCTGCTGCAGAAAACCCTGCTGCGGGTGCTGCAGGAGAAGGAGTTTGAAAGGGTCGGAAGCGGCAAAACCATCCGGGTTGACGTGCGCATCATCTGCAGTACTAACCGGGATCTAAAAAAAGAGGTGGACGCCGGTAGTTTTCGGGCGGACCTTTTCTATCGGCTCAATGTCGTTCCCATCACGCTTCCGCCCCTGCGGGAGCGTAAAACCGACATCCCGCTGCTGATCGAACACACGCTTAAAAAGTACGAAGAAAAAGACAAGCCCGTTGTCATTCTCCCCGAGGTGGTTGAGCATCTCACCGATTACAGCTGGCCCGGGAATGTCCGAGAGCTGGAAAATATCGTCCAGCAGATGATGGTTTTTTGCAAAGACCGGACCATCACCATTGCCGACGTCCCTCCTCATATACTGCTCATGGACGGCCGGATGAGCGAGATCGCCAAAGACGACCTGTCTTTGCCGAAAGTAATTGAAGAAATAGAGAAGGAATATATTATAGAAGCCCTGAAGAAGGCCCGGTGGCACCGGGAAAACGCCGCAAAGCTCCTCGGGATAACCAGAAAGATGCTGGGTGACCGGATCACCAAGTACAACCTTAAGGAGAAACACCCGCACAGCCAGTAATGCTCCCGACCGCTTATTTTCGCTTTACAAAAAAACAGAATAGATTATTATGCTTGGTCAATGTATTTCGCACAACAGGAGGCGAAGATTTCCCATGAATAACAGAACTGCCGTCCGCATAATGCTTTTGCTTACCCCTTGCATGGTAAGCGGGCTTTCCTGCGCTGCCAAAAAAATCGCCGCGCCCTCGGCACCGCCCCCCAGCGTGCAATATACCATCGGGCCCGAGGATGTATTAAAAATAGATGTCTGGAAAGAGCCGGAACTGTCGGTCACGGTTCCGGTCCGCACCGACGGCAAGATATCCCTGCCGCTGATTCATGACGTCCAGGTGGTCGGGCTGACCCCGCTCCAGCTCCAGGAAGAACTGACCGGCAAGCTATCCCAGTATGTGGAAAATCCCACGGTGTCCGTGATTGTGCAAACCATCAACAGCCTGAAGATCTTTGTGATCGGCAATGTCAACCGACCCGGCGTGTTCGACGCGAAAAGGGAGATCAATATTGTCCAGGCCATTGCCATGGCCGGCGGCTTCACCGAATGGGCGAACAAGCGAAAGATCACCATCTTCCGGAAATACGGCGGTACGGAACAGGTCATCAAGGTCAACTACAATAAAATTGTTTCCGGTGCGCATCCCGAGCTTAACATTCCCCTGCAGCCGGGAGATACCATCAATGTGCCCTAAACCGCCCGCCGGCGCGCCGTCCGGGACAACGTATTGCACCCTGTTCCTGTCGCTGTTCCTGCTCATCTTTTTATCAGTGCCATCGGCACGGGCGGAAACCCTGTTGAAATTCGATCCTTTTATCAGCGTGGAAGAGATGTATGACGACAACATCTTCCTGAGCCGCCATAAAAGAAGCGACTGGATTACCACCGCCTCGCCCGGCTTTTTCACCTCGCTCGCCAATCCCCGTTACAGCGCCGACCTGCGCTATGCACCGGGGTTCACCTATTTTCTGCACAATCCAGAATATGATTACACCAGGCATGAGCTCACCTTCAACGGCCGGGCGGCGCTCACTCCCCGGCTGACCGCTTCTCTCTACGAATTCTACATCCGTTCCAACGACCCGGACCTGGATGACATGGTGGGTACCGATCACGAGCGAAGCTTGCGGAGGGACACGCGCGCAAAATTCAACCGCAACATCATTTCGCCGCAACTGGATTACAGCTACGGCAGGGAGAACACGCTCTGCCTCAACTACCGCAACACGACATACAACACTGAAGACCACGCGGAAAGCGATTATTTGGAAAATTATGTCGAAGGCCGATGGGACCACTGGCTCGACGTCAAGAACGGCGTGTCCCTCCTCTTCCATTTTATGAAAGGCAATTACGACAGGGAAGCCGACATGCTGCACAGCATCGATATAACCCCCCGCTACCGGCACCGCTTCACCCGCCATTTTGAACTTTATGGCGAGTACGGGTATGGCACCTCCGACTTCGAGGAAACACGCCTCTACCGAACCCTGGAAAACGGGCGCCAACTGCAAACCGGCGTGAGAGATGAGGAGGACTATGATTTGCAGAAATTCAATGTCGGATTTGATTGGCGGCTTCCGGAAAACCTGCGCCTACAGGGGAGCGTGGGATACTTTTGGCGCGACGGGAAAGCGCATAGCGACGAACAGGGCGTCACTTCCCGAGCCAGCATAGAAAAAGCCACCCAAAACATGCTGTTTGATCTGGGCTGGGAAAGCGGCTATTCCGCCAACTATTTCGCGGTGCGTGACGCGGGCTTCACCAAATTCTGGGAAGTTACCGCCGGGGCAACCTACACCTACCAACGGAATTTGGAATTGCGTGTCCGGGGAGGCTACGGTTATGAAGAGTACGCTTCGGAAAGGGGAAGGGCCTCGACTACAGATAAGCGGGAAGACTACCGCTACAATGCGAGTTTCCAGCTAACTTACCATATTTTAAGAAATTATGGACTTTTAAACGATTTGGCCGTGGAATTTTCTTTTAATCACCGCGAGCTTGATTCCGATCTTCCTACCGATTACTACATAAGCAACAGAAGCATAGGGAAAATCACCGCCAGCTTCTGATATCCCGGTAAACGGACACGTCGCCTCCGGATCTATTCTTTGGGTCTCCGGCCAATGTGGCCAGTCCGCAAGCTCCCCGCCGTGGTGGGCCAGTGGCCAAGGGGCGTGGCGTTCCTCAACCGGGTAGGGGCGCACTCCGTTTTTTCTCTGTAAACCTTATGGGCGACCGCCCTGATCCGCCCCCAACACCATTATTCGCAATTTATGGGCCTTAAGCAACCAACATGTGCCCATCGGTACATGAACGGGACAGGCGAAACAGTGCTACCTGCACCTTTTAATTATATTGATTATATTTATCAATTGGTTACGGAGAATAATAATAATAGCGCATGCACCTGGGATTGGCATTTAAATTGCTGATTTGATGTTGTACTTCATATCCGTCGTGCCACAGGTTTCCCCTGTAGGGGGAAAGCCGCGTTTCGGATGGGAACGGCCCTGTGGATCAGGTCACGTTCCATATAATACAAGCAGGGAAAGAGCATGAGCGCGGAAAGAATCCTTCTGGTTGACACCGAAAAGAATATACTGCTCGCCTATAATGCCGTACTGGAAGAGGAAGGTTATAGGGTAGAAGTGGCGTCCACGGTGGACGAGGCGCTGCAAAAGCTTTCCTTGCAATCGCTGGCGGTTTTAATCACCGAGCTTTACCTGAAAGGCACCAGCACCATTCACATGATCAAGCGGGTCAAACGCGACCACCCCGAGATCTATACCATAATGATCACCGCGAGCTCGCTCAATTCGGAACAGTATGAAGAAATAATTCGTGCCGGTGTCGATGATCTTTTCATGAAG
>CAYWLT010000209.1:0-5433 GCA_964459295.1 uncultured Thermodesulfobacteriota bacterium | reverse complement strand
CTGATGTGACTGGTTATACTTCCACTCCGCTGGCTACAAAGTTAAATTCCTCCCCCACCGCGCCGGGTGATCCACAAAACATTATTAGAGGAGAACGACTAACGAAATATGGGCGGCGAGCGATGAGTGCCGACAAACCGGAAATGCTTATCAGCGAAGCACTGGAGCGTAATCCAACCCTGGTGGCGGCAGACGCCACTTTGCGTCAGGCCCATGAACTTTATGCGGCGAGTATTTGCGCTCGCTGTCATTTAATCAGGTGATTGCAATCCTTGGGGCGTATTTCAGGATCGGCTATTTTACCGTTTACACGGGTGCAGCATGATGGATTGCGCAAACTGAAGCTTGTGGCTACAGTGGTGATTAAAATTGTTGAGAGATGGGGAAAGGTTTGGCGGTAGGAGCGGCCGCGGGCCGCGAAGAAAATCGCTATACGCCCGCGGTCCTTACACCTTCTTGATGATCAGGGTGGAGTTCTGGCCGCCGAAGCCGAAAGAGTTGGAGAGGGCGCAGGTGAATGACCCCGCGCGGGACTGGTTGGGGACGTAGTCAAGATCACAATCGGGGTCCGGGGTTTGATAATTGATGGTGGGGGGAATAAAATCGTGGTTCATGCCCAAAACGGTGGCAATCAGCTCTAAGATGCCGGCAGCGGCGACGGTGTGGCCGATCATCGACTTGGTGCTGCTCACCGGTATTTTATAGGCATGATCAGCGAACACCTTTTTGATGGCCGCGGTCTCGATGCGGTCATTTTTCATGGTCGCGGTGCCGTGGGCGTTGATGTATTCGACATCGGTGACGGCGATCCCGGCATCCTTTATGGCCCTGGTCATGGCCAGCACGGCGCCGGCGCCCTCGGGATGGGGATCGGCAACGCTGTATGCATCAAGCGAGGTGCCGTACCCCGCCACCTCGGCATAGATGGTCGCCCCCCGCCGCAGGGCATGTTCATATTCCTCCAGGATGATCACCCCCGCGCCTTCACCCAACACGAATCCGTCACGCCGGCGATCGAAGGGCTTCATGGCCTCCTGGGGCGTATCATTTTGCACCGACATGGTGCCCAGCCCGCAGAACCCTTCCATGAAAAACGGATTGAGCATGGAATCATACCCGCCGGTTATAATAAAATCAGCGTCGTTTCTCTGTATCATGCGCAGGGACTGCCCCACCGCTTCCGATGACGCCGCGCAGGCGGACACCACCGTGTAGCAGGGTCCCCGGACGGCAAAATGCTTCGCCACCGAGAGCGTTCCGAAGCAGGCCCGGTTCCAGAGCGGGGCATTCGCCGTTTCCTCAAGGCCCTGCGCCCGCGCTTTCATCTCTTTTTCACTTCCGAAGCTCATGCCCTGGGCATGTATCATCTCCACCCGGGGGATGAGCGAATGCATCCCCGCCCCGAATACCACGCCGCCCCTGGCGCCGTGCAGCGTTTCCGCCCCAAGCCCGGCGTCTTCAACGGCAAGCAGCGCGGATGCATTGGCGAAGAGCACCCGGCGGTCCCCGATCATGTCCAGCACCTTCGCGCCGATGAGCAGCTGTTGCGGATTAAAGTTCTTGACTTCGGCGGCGATGGTAGTGGGAAGCGATGAGGCGTCAAAAAGGGTGATGGGAGCAACACCCGATTTCCCCGCCTTCAGGGATCGGGTTACTTCATCCTTTACGCTGCCGATGGGTGAAAGAATGCCGATGCCGGTAATGACCGCGCGCTTTCTTATGAAGATCTGATGGGAGGGGTGCTTATCGGGTAATGACATTGCCTTCCCTGTCGAGGAAGCCCCCGCTGACGTAAATGTAGCTCTTTTTGATGAAGTCCCGCAGGTGATCAGGAACCGGGCTGTTGCCGTACATGATGCGCTCGGCGTGGGCCACCGGTTCCCCGTTCACCTCCGCCCGGCCTTCGATCAATGACCCGTTTTCATTGATGGAGAGGACGTCGGCCTTGAGGATGAGCTGGTCGCCCGGCCGCACCGGCCGGAAAAACTTCACCTTGTCGATCCGCAGCAGGATGGCGACGTACTGCCAGCCGGTGGAAAGGGCAATGGTCCATCCCCCCATCTGGGCCATGGCCTCAATGATCAACGGCTCGGGCATCAGCGGTGCCAGGTCGTAATGCCCATTGAAAAAGTCCTCGCCCAGGGTGATGTTTTTTACCCCGACGCCGCTTTCCCCGGGAACAAAACGGATGACCTTGTCAAAGAGATAGAATCGCATGCGCGGAACCAGGAAGCCGTGAACCGGCGGAATTTAATCAGGAGGCATAGACACCAAACGGCTTGTCGCCGGTGAGATAGTGAAAATAATCCCGCGCCTCCTGCGGGTCTTCTATGGCTTCAATGGGGATATAGCGAAGACGCGCCGCGGTGAGGATGGTTTTGACCCGCTCCCCGACTTTGACCTGCGCCTTGAAGGCCATCCCCGCGCTGTCCATGGATTCAATTGAGACCTCGATGGTCATTTGCTCGCCCGGCTTGACGAATTCCCTGAATTTGATCACCCCCAGCTCGGAAAGGGTGCCCTTGCTTTTAAAATCGCTGCTTACGAAAACCAGCCAGGAGGCCAGCTGAACAATGGCCTCAAGCTGCATGACGCCGGGCATGACCGGAAAGCGGGGAAAGTGGTCGGCCAGGAAATCCTCGCTCACGGTGACGCTCTTGCACCCGACGGCGGATTTCCCCTTCTGATATTCCAGTATCCGATCGATCAAGAGAAACCGCATGCGGTTATCCTTTCACCAGCTGGGCCGAGGCGATGGCATAGCCGGCGGTGTGTGAGAGCGAAACCAGAATTTCCCTGACGTTCTTTTCTTCCATCAGCCGTTTTACCTCGCCGTAGGTATTGACCTGCGGCTTTCCCAGGGCATCGTTGACCACCTCTACATCCGTCCACTTGACATCGCGGGCCCAGCCCACGCCCAGCGCCTTGAGCACGCTCTCCTTGGCGGCGAAGCGGGCGGCGAAATGCTGATGCCGGTTTTTCTTGCCGCTGCAGTATCTGATCTCGGCTTCGGTATAGACCCGGGTGATGAACGCCTCGTGCTCTTCCGCCAGTTGCTGAATTCGTCCGACCTCAACAATGTCGATGCCGATGCCCATACGTGCCGCTTACGCCTTTTCCGCCAGCAGCTTCTTGACGATGTTCACGAAGGTCTGGACGGTAAAAAGGGTGGGGATGTCATCGGCCCGGAAGCCATCGGTGATCCGCGCCGGATCCACCTCGGGCATGGACTGCTTCAATTTTCTAATCCCCAGCGGGGTCAGGACGCCGTCCACCACCAGGTCTTCCTCTTTCAAATTCTCCCCTTCCGCGGAAAGCGCGTCGGCCTGAATGCCTCCCCGGGGAATTTTTATGCCGAACTCCTTTTCCAGGCGGAAGACGATATCCAGCAGATCGAGGGATTCAGCGCCCAGATCATCAAACAACACCGAATCCGGCTTCACCTCCTCCTCGTCCACCCCCAGCGCTTCCACCACACTTTCCTTCACCTTCTCTAAAATCGTGTTCTCATCCATCGTCGCTCACCCCTTGTAATATATTGATTATCCCCTGAAGCCTCCATCGACCCGAATGACCTCACCGGTGATATAGGATGAATCATCCGAGGCGAGGAACGCCACTACTTTTGCTATTTCTTCCGGCTGCCCCAGGCGTTTTAAGGCCACCGAGTCGAGAATGATGTCCTTGGCCCGCCTGATGACGGTGCTGCTCATTTCGGTTTCCACCACCCCCGGCGCCACCGCGTTGACGGTGACTTTTTTGGGCGCCAGCTCCATGGCCACCGACCGGGTAAAGGCGTTGATTCCTCCCTTGGAGGCGGCATAATTCGACTGCCCGCGTCCGCCTCGCTCCCCCGCCACCGAGGATATGTTGATGATCCGTCCGCTCTTCTGCACCATCATGTATTTTGCCACCGCCTTGGTGCAGTTGAAGAGCCCTCCCAGGTTGGTTTTAATCACCATCTCCCAGTCCTCGGGCGTCATGGAAAGCAGCAGCTCATCCCTGGTCACGCCCGCGTTGTTGACCAGGATGTCTATTCTCCCGCACTGCTCGTACAGGCCGTCGACCATCTTTTCAACCTCCGGCAGCGAGGTGATGTCCGCCTGCACCGCCGCCGCGGTTCCGCCCCGGGAGATGATTTGTTGCACCACCTCTTCCGCCGGGGCGGCGCTTTTCAGGTAGTTGACGGTCACCCGCGCTCCTTGCGCGGCCAGTTCCAGGGCGATGGCCTTGCCCAGCCCGCGTGAAGCGCCGGTTACCAGGGCAACCTTATCTTTCAGTTTCATCATGCAACCTTTCACTCTTCGTCAGTTGGATTGTTTGAGGGCCTTTGCCGTCATTTCATAGGTCTGTTCACTGATGCCCCTGTCGAAACTGAGGAAATGATCAAAGACAAATCCGTGTTTCTCGCTGAGCGCGCCGATTTCCCGGATCTTATCGAGATCGAGGTCTCTTCCCAGGGAAAAACTTTCCCGCCGGTTTTCCAGGGCAAGGGTAATGGTTTCTCCCAGGCATGACGGGATGAAGATCGGGCCCACTCCGGAATAGTTAATGTAAAAATGCTCACGGGACTGCCAGGGCAGGATGGGAATGGGAATAAAGGAAAAAAAGGGAAGGGAAATGGAGTGCCAGCCATGACGGTTGGTGTTGGGCAGGGATATGGTTCCCGCGTCAATGATGAGCACATCGTTTCTCTTCTCCTTTTTTTGCAATACATCCCGCGGCTGCGCGATGTCAAAGATGATGGAGCCCGGCTTCAGGGTGTCGGGATCGATGATGCCGCCGGTGGAGGTGGCGCTGAAAGCAATCCGTCCCCGGTCCAGGGCGTCTTTAAGATCACCGCCGATCTCAACCCGCCGCCTGGCCTCCTCTTCCAAATCGGAGAGGAAGCGGTTGATAAACGGGGTCTTCCTCCTGCTTACCAGAAGGAGGCGAACGCCTTCCCGGATGAGCAGCCGCGCAATTGCAAGTCCGATGCTTCCGGGAAATCCCACAATTACTATTTTCTGCCGATGGATGTCAATTCCTAATTTCTTTGCGATGTCCTTGAACGCCCGCAGGGACGAATACACGGTGAGGGAATTGCCGGTGGTGACCGGAACCGGGGATTGCCGGTTTATTTCCTGACCCCGCGAGCCCACCACTGCGGTCATTGCCCCCAGCCCCACCACCTCCGCGCCCCACGCCTTGGCCTGCCGGCATGCTTCAACCACCAGTTCCACCGCCCGCTCCTGGTTGGTCAGCAGCTGTTCCGCGGTGAGGAAGACGCAGAAGATCTTGCCGCCGCACTTTTCATGCCGGACCGAGCACACCCGGCGGTAGGTGAATATGTCCTTGATCAAGCCCACCTCGAGCGCCTTGGCAACGATCTTTCCCTCGGGCATGAACGGTATGAGCGACACGTCGTGCCGGAGCAGAAACGCCTTTCTCAAT
>CAYWLT010000208.1:0-5449 GCA_964459295.1 uncultured Thermodesulfobacteriota bacterium | reverse complement strand
GTTTCATTTTTACCAATCGTGATTTTGGCCCATCCGATCTTTGCCATTGCACCCTTCAGATGCCGGGGATATGCGCCTTCCCGATACTTCACCAGCACCTCCCCCGGGACGCAGGAAGGAGCGGAGGAAACAGCCGCCGCGTGATGCAAGATGATAAACAGGGCAAGAACGAGAATGACTTTTTTCATGGCAACCGCTCCGTACTATGCTCAAAGCTTTATCACCATATTGTAGAATGCTCCGGCACTATGTGACGTGATATAAGACATCCCCTCGCCCCGGGGAGAATGTGTCATAATGTCATTCTGAGGCTGCAGCCGAAGAATCTCAATTTTCAACTCATTGATTCCATGAGATTCTTCACGGAGTTTATCCTGAGCGAACAAGGAGATTCTTCGTTCGCGCTCAGAATGACCGGCGAAGGGTTCGGAATGACAACACCCCCTATTATGACACAGTCTCCGGGGGGAGCGGGTTAGGGGGTATTCACGTGCTCCACACTATAGTGAACACCATAGCATATTTCAAGACAAAGTTGCAGGTCCGGCATCATTTAAATTAATTGTCAAACCGGGCGCTTTGTGCTAAAGGTTGATTGCTTTTTTAAGCGGTCGGTAAAGGACACATCATGGCGCATCGAATTGAAGTCGGCTTGCAATCCGCGGTCAAGGATGCCTGGGGTGAAAAAATAAAGCGGCGGGTGTGGGAGGATCTGCGCCTCCATGTCGCCTCCGTGTCGGGCATCGACGTGTATACCCTGGATATGGATGTAACGACGGAAGATCTGAGACGGATTGCCGAAGGGCCGCTGGTCGACCCGGTGATCCAGCGCTATGCCGTGGATGCACCGCTGGCGCAGGATTTTGACTGGCTGATCGAGGTCGGATTCAGGCCGGGGGTGACCGACAATGTGGGAAGAACCGCCTGCGAGGCGGTGGAGCTGGTGCTGGGCCGAAAGCTGGGCGCGGATGAAAAGGTATATACCTCAAAGCAGTGCCTGATCAAGGGAGACCTTTCCGCGCAGGAGGTGGAAACCATCGCGACCGGCTTGCTCGCCAACGAGCTGATACAGCGGTTCAGCATGGTGCGCCGAA
The DNA here is from genome assembly GCA_964459295.1 of uncultured Thermodesulfobacteriota bacterium. Lineage (GTDB taxonomy): Bacteria > Desulfobacterota > WTBG01 > WTBG01 > WTBG01 > CAZWCD01. The sequence goes on along the minus strand of CAYWLT010000208.1, from coordinate 4,355 downwards.
GCGACTGGGATCCGGCGAAAGGCATGCCGGTTATCGTCCCCCGCGTCACCGGGGGAGGTGAGCGCGGGCGGGTGGATGAAATCGATCTCTCGGTTGATGACGAGGAGTTGATGAAGATAAGCCGGGAGCGGGTCCTGGCCCTCAGTTTTTCCGAGATGAAGGCCATCCAGGCTTATGCCGGGGATGCCCGAGTCGTCGCCCGCCGCTCGGCGGTTGGATTGGGCCGGCGCTTGACCGACGTGGAACTGGAAGCCCTGGCCCAGACCTGGTCGGAACACTGCAAGCACAAGATATTCAACGGGGTCATTCATTACCGGGATGAGCTGGGCCGCCTGACCACGATCAGGAGCCTCTTCAACACCTACATCCGGGCGGCCACCGAAAAAATCCGGGCATCGCTCGCCGAGGACTGGCTGCTTTCGGTGTTTGAAGACAATGCCGGCGTCATCGCCTTTACTCCGGAATATAACCTGGTGTGCAAGGTGGAAACCCACAATACGCCCTCGGCGCTCGATCCTTACGGAGGGGCGCTCACCGGGATCGTGGGGGTGAACCGCGATTCCTTTGGAACCGGAAAGGGGGCGAGGCTCATCTTCAACACCGATGTCTTCTGCTTGGCCACGCCGTTTTACAACGAGCCGCTGCCGCCGCGGCTGCTCCACCCCCGCCGCATTTACGAAGGGGTGCGCGAGGGGGTTGAACACGGCGGGAACAAGAGCGGCATTCCCACGGTGAACGGGTCGCTGGTGTTTGATGACCGCTATCTGGGCAAGCCGCTGGTCTATTGCGGTACCGGGGGCATCATGCCGCGGCAGGTGCGGGGGGAACCCTCGCAGGTGAAACGCGCGCTGCCCGGGGATCTGGTGGTGATGACCGGGGGGCGCATCGGCAAGGACGGCATTCACGGCGCCACTTTTTCTTCGGAGGAGCTGCACGAGGGATCGCCGGTGACTGCGGTGCAGATCGGCGACCCCATCACCCAGAAGCGCATGAACGATTTTCTCCTGGAGGCTCGCGACCTGGGGCTCTACAATTGCATCACCGACAACGGCGCCGGCGGCCTTTCTTCTTCAGTGGGGGAAATGGCCCAGCAGACCGGCGGATGCGAGCTACATCTGGAGAAGGCGCCCCTCAAATACAGCGGGCTCCGGCCCTGGGAGATACTGCTCTCAGAGGCGCAGGAACGGATGACCATCGCGGTGAGCCCGGATAAGCTGGACCGCCTTCGCGCCCTGGCCGAAAAAATGGGGGTGGAGGCGACGGTCCTGGGGCGGTTTACCGACAGCGGCCGGTTTCACATCCTGTACGACAATAAAACCGTGGCCTGCCTGGAGATGGAATTTCTTCACAAGGGGGTTCCCCCCCTGGTCATGGATGCGCGATGGGAAATCCGGCGCCATGATGAACCGAACTTCGACTGCCCGCCGGATTTGAAACCATCCCTGCTGCAGTTGCTGGGGCGGCTCAACATCTGCAGCAAGGAGTCGATGGTGCGTCAGTACGATCACGAGGTGCAGGGGGGAAGCGTGGTCAAACCCCTGGTCGGCGTCGATAACGACGGTCCCAGCGATGCGGCGGTGATCAGGCCGGTGCTGGAAAGCGGCGAGGGAGTGGTGGTCAGCCACGGTATCTGCCCCCGCTACGGCGACATTGACACCTATCACATGGCCGCCTGTGCCGTCGATGAGGCCCTGCGTAATTACTGCGCGGTGGGCGGCAGCCTGGACCGCGTCGCCGGCCTTGACAATTTCTGCTGGTGCGACCCCATAACCTCCGAGAACAATCCCGATGGGGACTACAAGCTGGCGCAGCTGGTGAGGGCCTGCATGGCGCTGTACGATTATACCACCGCCTTCGGCGTCCCCTGCATTTCGGGCAAGGACAGCATGAAGAACGATTACCGGGTCGGGGACATGAAAATTTCCATTCCGCCCACCCTGCTTTTTTCGGTCATGGGGAAGATCGATGACGTGAAAAAGGCGGTGACCATGGACGTGAAGCGGGCGGGGGACGCGGTCTACATTCTGGGCGAGACCTTTGACGAGCTGGGGGGATCGGAATACTATGTCCTGCACGGCTGGATCGGCAACCGGGTTCCCCAGGTTGACGCGGCGCGGGCCAGGGAGAGATACCGGGCGCTGAACCGGGCGATGGAAGCGGGGCTGGTGGCCAGCTGCCACGACTGCTCTGACGGCGGCCTGGGCGTCGCCCTCGCCGAATCCTGTTTCGCGGGAGGGCTGGGGGCTGAAGTTGATCTGCGCCGGGTTCCCGCGCCGGGGATAACCCGCGATGACACACTGTTTTATTCGGAATCGGCCAGCCGCTTCGTGGTTACGGTTCATCCCTCGAATAAAGCCGCTTTTGAAGAGGTAATGAGGGGAACTGCGATCGGGGAGATTGGAACCGTGAGGTCAGATAAATCCTTTGCAATTGTCGGTTTGTCGGGTGAGGTGATGGTTAACGCAGACATTGATGAACTCAAGGAAGCTTGGCAAAAGACGCTGAGGTTCTAAAGATGCTGTTGCAGGTTACATGTCACAAAATTATTATCAACGAAAAATTCGATGATTTTTTCAGTCATCCTGCGACTTGATCGCGGATCCACGTAAAATCAATGTTTCTGGATTCTGCGGTCAAGCCGCAGAATGACCCTTGTAAATGGGCAATTGGCTGTATTGATAAATTTTGGTGAGGGGGCTTGTCATCCTGTGACTTGATCACAGGATCCACGTAAAATCAATGTTTCTGGATTCTACGGTCGAGCCGCAGAATGACAGTGTAAATATCGGCGAAAGACATTTTCAATCCTGGACGTGCAACCTGCAACCTGTAACTTGTAACCTGCAACATTCGTCTATGAAAACAAAGGCCATAGTCCTTTCAGGAAACGGCACTAACTGCGAGATGGAAACGGCCCACGCCTGCAGGCTGGGGGGGTTCGATCAGGTCGACATTGTCCACATCAGTGACCTGGTTTATGGAGAAAAGAGGCTGGATGACTATCACCTGCTCAACCTGCCCGGCGGATTCGTGGATGGAAACGACCTCGGGGCGGCCCAGGCGCATGCCAACCGCATCCGGCACGCGGTGATCAAGGGAACCGGCGACCGGCTGTTCGAACATTTCCTGCGCTTCATCCAAAAGGGCGGCCTGATCCTCGGGGTGTGCAACGGGTTTCAGCTCATGGTCAAGCTGGGCCTGTTGCCGGGGTTTGATCATGACTACACCGTTCAGCGGGTAACCCTGACCTTCAACGATTCAGGGCGGTTTGAAGACCGGTGGGTTTGCCTGGACATCAACCAGGAAAGCCCATGTGTTTTTACCCGGGGAATCAATCAGGCGTACCTGCCGGTCAGGCACGGTGAAGGCAAGTTCGTTGTCGAAAACCCCGGGGCGCTGCGCAGGCTGCACGAGCAGTCCCAGATCGTCATGCACTACACCCGGAACGGCGATGGAAAACCAACCGCCGATTACCCATGGAATCCCAACGGCTCGGTGGAAGGCATAGCGGGCATATGTGATGAGAGCGGCAGGATGATGGGAATGATGCCCCATCCCGAGGGCTTCCTCCATTATACCAATCATCCCCGCTGGACGCGGGATCGGCTGCCGGAGGAGGGCGCCGGCGTGGCCTTCTTCCGGAACGCGGCGGACTATGTGCGGCAGAGTCTTTTGTGAGCAGGTACATGAGCGGTAAGAAATTCTGCGCCTATTGCGGCGCGCGGCTGACCGAAAGGGTGTTCGAGGACAAGACCCGGGGGTATTGCCCGGGCTGTGACAGCATCAGTTACGAGAACCCGGTTCCGGCGGTGGCGGCGCTGGTCATGAACCACGGCAACCAGCTGCTGCTGGTCAAGCGGGGAGTGGAACCGGCAAAGGGGATGTGGTGCCTCCCCGGGGGCTTTCTTGAAATCGACGAGAGCATCGAAGCGGCGGTTTTGCGTGAGCTGGAGGAAGAGACCGGCATCCGGGGGGAGATCGGCAGGTTGGTGGATTTCTTTTCCCAGCGGAGCCCCCATTACGGGGCGATACTGCTCTTCGGCTATACGGTAACCATGACCGGCGGGTCAATCAAGGCGGGCTTTGATGCGGAGGCGGTTGAGTTCTTTAACCGCGATACCCTGCCGCCCATCGCGCTTTTTTCCCACCAGAAACTCATCGAGAAGGTCATGGGAGACCGCAAGTAACCGCGGCCCGGATATTCCCTGATCGCCTGCCTATCCGGCCTTTTCCATTTCAAGCGCGCGAATGGCTTCCCTGATGCGCTCCGCCTGCGGATGCCGCGGCGATTTTTCAAGGGCGGTGCGCAGGTGATAGAGCGCCTTCTGTGTGACCTTTACCCTCCCCATCTAGAG
>CAYWLT010000207.1:0-5536 GCA_964459295.1 uncultured Thermodesulfobacteriota bacterium | reverse complement strand
ATGGCCCAGGGTCGGGCCAACTGCTGCGATTACTGCCTGTTCAAGCGGATTTTTTAAGGGGAAGATAAACAAACCGGATCCTGCGATCAAGCCGCGGGATGCAGTGCTTCATGGTTGCCGGATTCTCCAGTCAAGTTCCGGGCGCGGAATGACGATGAACCAATGAGGGCCCGGCACAACTGATTGGTATATCACCCGCGCTTGTTATTTCAAACCGCTGTGAGAAATCTCGCCGGTTTTCCCGGCCGCTGTCGCTCCTGCAAAAATAAAGGAGCGCGGCCCGGTTCGCAAGCACATCGTTCGTGATAACGGCCGCCCCGGCACCGACACCATTATGTGAGAAGCTCGAATATATCTTACTGGGGGAGATGGCGATGAATTGCAAAATGGTTGGACTGATGATCACTCTTATCTGCTGCCTTGCCCTCTCCTTCCCCCCGGGGGCCTGTCCCCAGGTGACCCTTTATATCGGTGACGGATCGGGCGAGCCGGGTTCATGCGCCACGCCGGTTGAGATAAGCCTGGAAAACTCAACCATCGCGGTGAAGGGCATTTCAATGGACATCTGCGAACCCGGCAATACCCTTATACGCCTGGGGTGTGATACCACCCCGCGGGCACCGGAATTTAGCCGGGGCAACAAAGACTTCAATTGCGTCACCAACGAGCTTGCCAATGGCTGCGTGCGGGTCCTTTTGTTTTCCGGCCAGGGCCACCTGATTGAACCGGGGTCGGGCCCGGTATTTGCCCTCAAATACGGTGTGTTTCAGGAGGCGGGACCGGCCGGCGGCTGCATAACCCTGGCGGCGGAAAACGTTCAGGTTGCGGGCCCGAGCGGGCCGCTTGCCAGTGTGGGGGTGCTGGCCGGGCAGTTCTGTTACTTCGAGTGCGGCGCCGATGCCGACTGCAATGACGGCTTGTTCTGCAACGGTGTGGAGACCTGCTTCGAGGGCGCGTGCCAGCCGGGAATGAATCCCTGTCCGGATGACGGCCTCTTCTGCACCGGGGTGGAAGGCTGCGACGAAACGACGGACACCTGTACCCAGAGCGGAAATCCCTGTAAGGTTGCCTGCGACGAGGCCAACAAAGCCTGTCTCTGCTCGGTCGACGATGATTGCGACGACGGGCGGTTCTGCAACGGCGCCGAAACCTGTAACGGATCGTTCTGCCTGCCGGGCACCAATCCCTGCCCGCCCTCAAGCATTTGCGACGAGGATAATCATGTCTGCTTGGAATGCTATCACGACAGCGATTGTGACGACGGCGTGTTCTGCAACGGCGTCGAGCAGTGTGTGTCGGGATCCTGCCGGCCCGCGGCTGCGCCACGCTGTCCCCCGCTTTCCACCTGTGACGAGGCCAATGCCGTCTGCCGGTGCGCCGAAGATGCCCAGTGCGATGACGGACTTTACTGCAACGGGGTGGAGCGGTGCAACAGCTTCAGCGGTACCTGTGACCTGACCTTCAGCTACTTCTCCGATTATCCCTGCCGGAACTGCACCCCCCTCCGGGAGGATTGCGACTGCGATGAAAGCATCGATGCCTGCCTGCCGGTGACCGTTTCGGTGGGAGACGGCATCGGCATTCCCGGCTCGGCCGGGAATCCGGTGGCGGTGAACCTGGATACGCTCTTTGTCGATGTGAATGTCGCTACGGTTGATATCTGTGACGCGGACAACCACCTTACCTGCACCTCCTGTGAGCGCGCCGGACGAACCCCTGTCGGGTTCAGCTGCCGCTCGGCGGAGCAGCCGAACGGGTGCTGCCGGGCAATGCTATATACCATGGGAAGCGGGGTCATTGAAGCAGGCACCGGCCCCATTCTGAATATATCCTATTCGGTGAATGCCGGTGCCCCTCCCGGTGAATGCCGGACCCTCACCGTGCAGAACGACAATATCGCGACCTCGAATATTCCCCTCGCGGTTAACGCACTGCCCGGCCGGTTCTGCTTTGGAATCGGGGGAGGGTCCATTGCCGGCGGCGCCGGCGGAAGCGCACGGTTTGCCGCAAGCAGTTCAGGCGCCGGCGGTCCGGCCGCTGTTGCGTCCGGAAGCAGCGCGGAAGCGGTCCGGCCAGGCGCATCCGCTTTTGGAGTCGCCGGGGAAGCGCGGGACGGCGGCCGCACTTCCCTTGAAGGTTCAGCCACCTGCCCCCTGAGCGCCGCGGTCGACGACCAGGGCCGGCTCGACACCCTCAGAAGCTTCCGAGATAATGTTTTATTGAAAAATATTGTGGGGCAGATTTTTGTCCAGCTCTTTTACCGGAACGCGCCCGAGCTGACCGCGATCATCGATCAGCACCATGATATGCGGGAACGGCTGCAGTTTCTGGCGGATGAGTACATGGCGAACATCGGGGAGGCCGCGAGCGGCGGGAACGCCTGTATTACGGGACGGGACAGAAAAAACGTTATCGACTTTCTCGGGAGCATACGGGAAAAGGGGAGCCCCCGGCTCAAGGCCGATATCGACCTGGTGATGGAGGAATTCGCCTCAGGCGCCATGGACGGGGTTTTGGGGATTGCGGCGGAGGAATAGGGTGCAAGTTGCAGGGGACAGGGGACAGGGGACAGGGGACAGGGGACAGGGTCTTTCCCTCCTGACTCCTGGTTGTCAGGATGAAAGACAAGCTCTAAATCCCAAATCCTAAATCCCAAACAATGTCAAAATCCAAAAGGCATAATGCTAAACAACCGCTCCTGCAGATTTAAGATGCAACCACAATCAACGGCACGCGCGTGCGAGGGGGTGCTCTTATGACCGCAAAGCGAACAACTGTTTCCCTGATGGCAACCGTTATCCTGATGCTCTTCATCCTGCCCTATACCGCTCGGGGGCAGTGAGGGTCGTGCACCACAACGACGACATCGGTTCGATGTCACTATGATGTTACTCCGGAAGTCGCGCTGGAGATGATCCACAACAATCCGCGGCTGATCGTGGTGGACGTGCGGGAGCAGAGCGAGTATTGCAGCATAACGGCATCGCCACCGGGCCATATCGCGGGGTCGAGACTCTATCCCTGGAACTCGGGAGTGCTGCGGGACCGGTATGAAGATCTTCCCGCCGACGGTGATATTCTGGTGTACTGCGGCATGAGCATCCGGAGCCCCCAGGCCGCGGATTTTCTCTGCACCCATGGTTTTACCTCGGTGTATAATATGGCCCCCGGGTTCACCGCCTGGGAAGGGCCGAGCGTGGGCTGCTGTTTCTCCGACGCGGATTGCGACGACGGTCTCTTCTGCACGGGCGCCGAAAGCTGTGTGGCGCTTAACTGTCGGCCGGGCAGCGGCGACCCGTGCGCGGGAACGCCCTATTACCGGTGCGACGATGACGCCGACGCGTGCGTGATGTGTCCGGAGGATTACGACTGCGATGGGGTGAGTGACCCGGCGGATAACTGCATGCGGACGCCGAACGGGCCGGATAGGGGCACGTGCGTCAGGATCATGTCCGACCTGCTGCTGGCGCACAGGGATTCCTGTGAGATTGATGCCGATTGCGAGCCGACGTATTTCTGCATGAAGAACCAGGAAGACAACAATGGCGACGGCGTCGGTGATGTCTGTGAATGCGAGGCCGACTTTGATTCCGATCTGGATGTGGATGGACGCGACGCCGCACAGTTCAAGACCGATTTCGGCAGAAACCGCCTGTGCAATCCCTGCTCTCCTCCGGCTTCGCCCTGTCATGGTGATTTTGCCTGTGACGGAGACGTGGATGGAGTGGATGTGTTAAAGTTCAAGGAGGATTTTGGCCGGAGCGTGCTCAACAATCCCTGTTTTGCCGGAAGTTCGGTGAGCTGTGAATAGCTGATAATAAATTTAACCCGGCAGATGCGCGGCGGACGCAATGAATTGCGCCCGCCGTTTTTAAGCGGGGACGAGTTGCCCAAGGGATGAGATTTATTGCAAAAACCCTTGTCTGTCCGTTTCGAGACTAAGATTTTTTGAAGTATAAAGCAAGGTTTTTCGAAGTCAAAAATCAGGTTTTTGCCTATATACAAATTTAAAAAAGCAGATAAAATTTGCTCACATGGTATAATAAGCGGGGATGTTCAAAGGGTACCTCTAAATGTTTGTTGCCGGGTGCGCAAACATGGTCATTGTTTCCGGGGAAAGGAGGAGGGCAATGAAAAAAATGGCGGTCGTTTTTATCTGTGTGCTGACGGTAGGCCTGGCTGTGCGTTCAGCCTCCGCGGTCAGCTATGGGAAGGACTTTCTGGAAACCGGGAATCCCGGGGGACCGAGCGGACTGAAAACCTTTGACGTCCAGTGGTCCATGCCCCAGTTCCAAACGGTTGTCATGGATGTCTGGCTGTGTGATGTGCCGTTGCCGGAGGAAATATTGACCGCGGGTTTTTATTGCTTATTCGATCCGGCAAAGGTGAGCGTCGTGGACATCCAGGTGTATGACGGTGTACACGGACCGGCGGGGCCCTGGGATCCAACCGCAGTATTATTCGGCGAGGTGGTAGGTGAGCCGGGCTCCCTTTTTGCCGTCATGGCCAATCTGAGCTGCGTAACCCCGGACAGCGGCCGGGATGTCATATTGGCCAGAATCCGCTTCAAGTGCGAATCTCCCGGTGATACGGTTATCACCATCAGCCCGATTCCTGATTTTGAAACGGTGGTTGATTGTTCCGATGTGGTTATTAGCTATGACCCGGTTATTCCGGTTGAGGGCGTCACCATTCACCAGATGGAATGTGTGACCAATGCGGACTGCAATGACAATAACAGCTGTACCGCCGATTCATGCAACCCGGCTTCGAATCTCTGTGTCCACGTGCCCCTTCCCAATGGGACCAACTGCGATGACGGCCTCTATTGCACCGTCTCCGACCAGTGTTTGGACGGGTTCTGTGTCGCCGGCGACATCAGGGACTGCTCCGCGTCAGGGAACCAGTGTAATACCGGGGTATGCGACGAAGCCAACGACCGGTGCGTCGCCCAGCCGTTGCCGGACGGCACCCCATGCAATGACGGCCTGTTCTGCACGCTGACGGATGAGTGCGATGCCGGCCGGTGCCTGGGCACGGGGGAAACCTGTCCCGATGATGACAATGAGTGCACGGATGATTGTGATGAGACCACGAATACCTGCTATCGCTGCAATGCCACAGGCTCTTCCGATCCCTGCTGTGAAGATGCGGCATGTTCCACCCAGGAGATATGCCTGGTGGTCATCCATGCGTTCTACGTCGACGGCGCCAACGGGGACAACACCAATGACGGCCTTACCCCGCTTAGCGCCTGGAAGACCATCACCCATGCCTTAAGCCGGGTGCCGGCGCTTGTTTCCCTGGGGGAGAACAGCCGCGCGCTGGTGCATGTCGCGCCCTCGGTTTATAACACGGTCATGGGGGGCGGTGACGCTGAGACCTTTCCCCTGGTCATGAGAAAGCATCTGTCGCTGGTGGGTGACCAGGGGTACCGGGAGACCATCATCGATGCGGAACAGACCGATAACGTGATCGAGTTCACCAAGGAGCAAAAGTCAGGCAATACCGTTACCCTGGATGGTTTTACCATCAC
>CAYWLT010000206.1:0-5537 GCA_964459295.1 uncultured Thermodesulfobacteriota bacterium | reverse complement strand
ACTCAGGATGGCATTGATACAGTCTCCCTCTTTTCCCTTGAGCCGGTTTCGATCCGTGCGGTGCTCCTGCTTAAGGTGCCCAATCTCCGGTTCAATGGCTGCACGCCGCTTCATCCAGCGCCATAAATCTTAAGCGGCTTCACCGCCTTGATTTTTCAGGGACGATTATTTAACCGTCGGGGCGACCGGTCGCCCCGGCGCATCAAATTGATTACAATGATAAATACCCCGCAGCACCGCCGCGGGGTATTCTCGCATGTCTTTATAAACCGGTTTCCAGCCGCTTAAATATCAACGATTCGCGAAACCCGTCCTTATAAACGGCTTCATCTGCGCCTCAACCGGCACCATGGCCATCTTCTGCATCATCGCAATGATATCGGGGCGCTCCTTCTGGATGACATCCATTTTTCTCATGATGGCCCCGTTGATATTGTTCACCAGATTGTAGGGATTGAGCGAGCAGGGCAGTATATCGGTGACCAGTTTGTATAGATAATTGGCCACATCCTCTCCCACCAGCCCCCCGCTCAGCAGGGTGAGGAATTCCCGGTAATCCATGAAGCCGGGGAAGCTATTCTGCCACCAGTCGATATAATGCTGCACCCCTTCCCGGTTCGGCTTGTTGTTGCGCAGCGCTTCGGTAATCGCGTTTGCCGCCCTGCGGCCTGACATCATGGAGCCGGTGCATTCCGCTTCAACCGTCCACCCGGCGTCGCCGGTGATGAGCACGTTGTCCTTGAAGGGGGTCGGCGCGGGCGACCAGATGTTTGCCACGTGCCCGTGCCGCCGGAGGATGGTAGCATCTTTAAACCAGCCTGAAAACGGGCTATCCTGGATGGCGCGGTCAATGACCTCCCGATAGTTGATCTCCGGGTGAGAACCGCCGCCGGCGTATATCCAGGATTCGTCTTCACCATAGGGGCTGAGCCCGACCCAGAGCATGATGGGGAGCCTGCCTTTATGGTACCGGATGATATAATTGACGGCTTCCGGATAGGGCGGCCTCACGCCCCGCATGTAATAGCCTGCCCCCACGATGGTGCCGAAGAAGGAGCGCTGCTGGTTAAGGCCCAGCAGTTTCATCAGCCGGGAATTGATGCCGTCGGCGGCAATGGTGAATGTTCCTTTGAAAATCTTCCCGTCAGCGGTTTGGATCTCATTGGTCCCGTTGGCGCGGCGGTGCCCGATGACATTCATGCCCGGGAACACCTTAACGCCGGCTTCCAGCGCTTCGCTCATCAGGCCTTTGAGCAGCTCGTGCTTATTGTAAAAGGCGGAAAGCCGGGTCTTGCTCCCACCCTGCTTGTTTTTTTCGTAATCCCCCAGCCGAATGCAGTGCTTCCCGTCCGGGGTATAGACGTTCCAGGCGTAAAAGTTTTTAAAGGGGCCGTTATAGCGCACCGAGAAGTTGTTGACCGGGAAAACGATGCGGCGCTGCTTTTCATCGAAATACATCCGCTCCCCGAAGTAGTATTCGTCTTCAATCGCCACCATGGTCTGGCAGCTGCGCTGAATTGCGGTGACGCTGTCCTTGCGCTCGAGCAGGGCCACGTCCAGGCCGTTCTCGCCCGCCACCTTAGCCGCCATGAGTCCCGCCGGTCCTCCGCCCACAACCACCACATCAAATGCCTTCGCCATAAGTCACCCTTTCATGTAAAGGTTACATTATCCGCCATGCAATAGTTTTACGGCGACTGCAGTATAGAAATGAGTCCCGCGACTGTCAATAGAAAAATGCCTGCCCCTCATCCCGGCAGGGGGCGCATGGCAATACGCCCCTACAAAACCATGAGGCGATCACTGGTGGACGTTCCCGCTACAATTATATTGACTCACCTGCGGTATTTTCATATAGTGACCATCTGCAATGAGGTTATGAAGCTGATGGCGCGCCGCGCGGCGGTTCTATCAGCAACTTACTGAACAGCGTAACTGTTTGCAATCGAAAGGAGAACCCCATGAGCAAGATTCTTGTTATTTACCACAGCCAGCAGCGCGGTAACACCAAAGGGCTGGCGGAGGCGCTGGCGGAAGGCGCCCGCACCGTCGGGGCGGAAGTGGTGATCATCAACACCAACGAGCGCCGGGTAACCCTTGATGAGGTGCTGGGCGCTCAGGCGGTCGCCATCGGCTCACCCGATTATTACGGCTATGTGGCGGGAACCATCAAGACATTTTTTGATGATATGTATATCTGGGACAAGGAAGGAAAGGCGGTGACCGGGAAACCCGCCGCCCTCTTTTATTCACATGGCGGCGGCGGTACGGTAAGGCAGGGCCTGGAGAAATTCGGCAACCGGTTCTTTAAGCAGGTGGGCGAGACGGTGGAGCGCAAGCCCACCGATGCGGGGGAAGCGGCGGAAAAGTGCCGCGCCCTCGGCCAAGAGCTGGCGCAAAAAGTGGGGTAGAGTATAGAGGCGGAATTATTCTAAGGGTTAACTTACTGGTCGGGGCGAGAGGATTTGAACCTCCGACCCCCTGCTCCCAAGGCAGGTGCGCTGAACCAGGCTGCGCTACGCCCCGATGTTGATGTTGCTTGACGGCCCGCAATTATAATACGGTTTGCAGGCCTTGCATCGTGTTTCTTAATACTTTTCGGGGTTGCTGTCAAGAAGTCATTGACCGGGACCACCCGCTTTTCTCTGTTCCGGGCGTTTGCTACGAATATTATTTGGTTAGTAAAATCAATATCATGCCGGTGGAGATGGACTGACACCGGGCAGCTATATGTCTTTGGATGACGGGAAGAGGGCCGGCGGTGGCGGCCTCCGGCCCGCAGATGGAGGGCATTGATTAATTACGATTGAGCGCCTCTTTGAGTTTCAGGCCGAGCTGCCGCGCCTGTCCCATGATGTCGGGCTTCTCCCTGACGTCGCCCATGCCCGCAATCGCCCCCAGCCTGCCCAAGATCTTCATCTCGCTGTAGGCGAGAAACTTCTCCATGACCTCCAGTGTGTGTTCAATCCCGTGGCCCGCCACTGCGCCCACCACGACGCCGGGCTTGCCGGCGAGGGGCTTCCGGCCGTGCATGGGAGTGTCGGACTCCTTGCCGATCCCCATGTAGCCGAGCGCGAAGCTTCTGTCCATCATGCTCTTCATCAATCCCGAAACCTCTCCGTAATAGCAGGGGGAGCCCAGGACGATGGCTTCAGCGTCAAGGATTTTCTTATACATGACGTTGGTCATCCCATCCTGCTGCCAGCAATTGCCCTCGAACACACAGCGCATGCACCCGGTGCAGTAACCGGGGTTGATGTCGATGAGCCATATCAGCTCGCATGCGGCACCGGCCGCTTCCAGCACCGCTTCAATGAGTGCGCCGGTATTTCCCTCTTTCCTTCCGCTTCCGCATATCCCGAGTATCATGGCGTGCTCCTTTCAAGGCAGGTCGATGATAAGGTAAAGGTTCCTTCAAAACTCAATAGATCTGTCCCCGCGTCCCCGTCCCCGTATGTATCACGTTTCAAGGCGGCTGTCACACGCTTTCGCCAACCCTCCACGCATCGACGCTTTCATGCTCCGGATTTTTAAGCGAAAAAAGAGGCAGGACCACTAACGTCCACCGATTTGGTGTGTCGATTTTTGGCTTAAGTTTTTCAAGGAACATCCGAATCAGCACTGGTGAAACGATGAATAACCGGCTCCATTTATCCGCAGTTATGTGCAGGTGAATGACATGAAGGATGAAGACAAGACAAAGAAGCAGTTAATCAGCGAACTGCAGGAGTTGCGCCACAGATATGCCGGGCGTGGGGGGCAGGAGGAGGCGACGCCGTGTGATGGGGGGGGCCTCAAACAAACAAAGGACCACCTGGATAATATTATTATAGAAAGTTCGCTCGACGGTATCGTTGTGGTCGACAGCACCGGAAATGTTGTCAGGGTGAACAAAGCGTTTTTAGAAATGATAGAGTATCAGCCCGAAGAGGTGCGGGGAAAACACGTGATGGAGCTTTCCATAACCGAGGAGGGGGTTTACCAATCCACCACCGGGGAAATGATCACGATTGATGAAGCATTTTTCAATGATGCGCGAAAAGTCACCCATGAAAAATTGCTCAAGGAAGGAAAAGTAGTCAACTGGGAGACCTATTATCTCCGGAAGGACGGAAAAATCGTTCCGGTGGAGATGAACCTGACTTTTATCTGCGGCGAGGATGGAGTGATATCCGGATCCGTCGGCATCATAAGGGATATAACCGAAAGAAAAAAAAGCATCAGGTCCAGACAAAAGTCGGAACAGAAGTATCATACCCTCATCGAGCTCGCCAGCGCCGGCATTCTGGTCGCCGAAAACAACAAGATAACCCAGGTGAACCGGACGGCGGAGCAAATCTACGGCTATTCCAAGGATGAGCTGATCGGCCAATCACCAGGCATTTTGTCTCCCGATCAATACCGGGAGTGTCACCGGAAAATGCTGCTGGATATTTTAACCTCGGGCAAGGCAGACAGGATGATTTTTGAGGAGGAGGGATTAAGAAAGGACGGCTCCCTCGTGCCCATCGAAATTTCCTTTACCATCGAAGTGGAAAAGGAAAACATGATCATTGCGGTAGTACGGGATATTTCCGAACGGCGGAAGGCGGAGGAAGAGCGCTGCCGGCTGCTTGAGGAGTTGAAGGACAAGAACCGGGAGCTGGAACAGTTGGTGTATATTGCGTCGCATGACCTTCGTTCTCCGCTGGTGAACATTCAGGGCTTCAGCAATGAGCTGGCGCACTCATTCAAGTACGTGCAGTCGATTCTGTTTCACAGCGAAGACGTCTCTCTCCGGGTAAAGGAGACGCTTGCTTCCACCCTGGACGAGGATATCCCCGAGGCCATTCACTATATTCATACCAGCATTGCCAAGATGGATTCTCTGCTTGCCGGCCTCTTGCGGCTGGCGCGCCTGGGCCGGGAGGCCCTCAACATTAAATCGCTCGACATGGACCGGATCCTGGGCGACGTTACCAAGTCTTTTGAATACCAGGCCAAGGAGACGGGTGTGACCCTCAAGGTAGATCCGCTGCCCCCCTGTCTCGGGGATGAAACTCAGATCAACCAGGTTTTCTCCAACCTTATTGACAATGCCCTGAAATATCGCAAGCCCAGCCGGCCGGGCCGCATCGCCATCGGCGGCAACCGGGAAAACGGGAATGCGGTGTATTACGTGGAAGATGACGGCGTCGGCATCGCGCCCGAACATCAGAACAAAATATATGAACTGTTCCACCGTCTTGACCCGAAGGCCACCAAGGGTGAGGGGATGGGTCTTGCCATCACCCGCAGGATACTCGACCGGCATACCGGTAAAATATGGGTCAAATCCGAACAGGGCAAGGGCAGCACGTTTTTTGTCTCCTTGCCGGCCGATTGATTAGCGGTAGTTGACGGGGATATTTGAGGTATCGCCGGCAGCGCCTGCAGGCGCTGCGCGTATGCGGCGCAAAGCCGCTCCCGTTCAGTCATAAATCTAACCGAAAGGGATAGGCTGCGATGTGCATGGTTGGAACCTGCGAGGAGTACACACGATGAAAAAAGAAGTGGTC
>CAYWLT010000205.1:4116-5542 GCA_964459295.1 uncultured Thermodesulfobacteriota bacterium | reverse complement strand
ATCGGAGATTTGTCTGAAAATCCTATTTTTAGAGGTACCCATATGTCATTCCCGCAAAAGCGGGAATCCATAAAATGAAACATAAACAACAGACATGCTTTACGATTGCTTCTTCACAAGGAGAATAGGAATGAAAAAAGGTTGTTGGCCGCTTCTCACTGCTCTGTGCCTTTCCCTGCTCATTCCATGCGCCGCATCTGCCGGACCCGCGCTCGACCGCATCCTTCAGAGGAGGGAACTGATCGTAGGCATAACCGGCAATCAGCCGCCCCTTAACGCCACCACCAAAGAGGGCCAGATAATCGGCCTTGATGCCGATCTGGCAACCTATATGTCGGCCGCCATGGGGGTAAAGCTCTCGTTCAGTCCCATGCCCTTCGCCGAGCTGCTGCCCGCTCTCCTCGCCGGCAAGGTGGATGTGGTGATATCCGGCATGAGCATGTCCCCCGACCGGAATTTGAAAGTGGCCTTCGTCGGCCCCTACTTCGTTTCCGGCAAGTCCATGGTTACCCGGGAAGAAAAGGCGGAATCACTGAGCAGCATTGCTGATCTTGCCGCGCCTAATGTAAAGATCGTCGCGCTTGAAGGATCTACCAGCCAGACCCTGGTCAAGACGGTCATACCCGCGGCACAGCTCCAAACCACTACCGATTATGATAAGGCGCTGGCACAGGTTATTGAGGGTAAGGCCGATGCCATGGTTGCGGATTATCCATTTTGCGCCCTCGCCGTGCTCCGCAATCCCGGGAAAAAGCTGATCACCCTGGATGAGCCTTTCACCTTTGAGCCGCTCGGCATAGCCCTTCCGGGAGATGATCCGCTGCTCATCAACTGGGTGCAGAATTATCTTATGACGCTTGAGGGCAGTGATGGCCTGCAGACCCTGCTAGATCGGTGGTTTAAAGATGCTGCCTGGCTGAGCCGGCTGCCGTAAAAAGCAGGGGTGGTGGAGAGAAAGACCGGGGTAATGGAGTACTGGAGTAATTGAGTATTGTGGTGATGGAAAAACTATGGGGCAGGCAGCTTATGCCTTTCCATTACTCCAGTACTTCATTACCCCATTACCCCAAAGCTACTTTTATGCACTGAGTTAAAAGCTTCTAAAGGAGGTCCCTTTGCCTATCCCCAATTTTGAGGTCTCTCGACTGGGTGACTGCCGCATTCCATCGCCCATGAAGGGAGCGCCTTTCGTCTCAGAACATGATCACCTGCTTTATCACTCAAGCCTGCATGAGATCGAACCGTACCTCAAAACCGGCGCGCCGCCGCCCCGCTTCGAGCTGGCCGGACCGCAGGAGCGCATCTACTTCGATCCGGTAAAGCTCACCTGTGGTATCGTCACCTGCGGCGGGCTCTGCCCCGGCATCAATGACGTGATCCGGGCCATTGTCATGAGCCTCTTCTACCACTACGGGGTAAAAACCGT
>CAYWLT010000205.1:0-4016 GCA_964459295.1 uncultured Thermodesulfobacteriota bacterium | reverse complement strand
AAAATCGCCGTCATCGGGATCCCTAAAACCATCGACAACGACATATCCTATATACAGCAGTCCTTCGGCTTTGACACGGCAGTTACCGAATCACGGCCGGCACTTTCTTCGGCGCATACCGAGTCCATCGGGGCGCGCAACGGCATAGGGCTGGTAAAGCTGATGGGTCGCGAGTCGGGCTTCATCGCCGCCTTCGCCACGCTGGCAAACAGCGAGGTGAATTTCTGCCTGATACCCGAGGTGCCATTTTCGCTTCCCGCCTTCCTGAAGGCGCTCGAAGCAAGGCTCAAAAACCGGGGCCATGCCCTCATTGTCGTGGGTGAAGGCGCGGGCCAATACCTGATGGCAAACCGGCATGAAAAGGATGCCTCCGGCAACGTTCGTTTCGGAGATATCGGAATTTTTCTTAAGGAGCAGATCAATTCCTATTTTAAAAAAACCGGCATGGAAGTGAACCTCAAGTACATCGATCCCAGCTATACCATCCGGAGCATGCCCGCCAACGCCCGCGATTCCACCTTCTGCCTGCTGCTGGGCCACAACGCGGTGCACGCGGGCCTGGCCGGGAGAACCAACATGGTTGTGGGATTCTGGAAAAACGAGTTTACCCATCTCCCCATCCCTGCCGCGGTTGCCCAGCGCAAAAAAATTGATCCCCGCGGCAGACTGTGGAGCAACGTCATAGAAAGCACGGGACAGCCGCGGGATTTTCAACAAACTGAAATGTATTGATCAGGGGTATCCGCATGACGCTTCCGGCGCATAAAACCAGGATCATTTGCACCATCGGACCGGCATCCGAAAAACCGGATATCATCGAGGCGATGATGCGGGCCGGCATGGATGTGGCGCGGCTCAACTTCTCACACGGTGACTTCGCGGATAAGAAAAAGATGATCACGGCAATTCGCGCCGCCGCCCAAAAGGTGGGCCGCCGGGTTGCCATCATGGCCGATCTGCCCGGCCCCAAGATGCGCATCGGCACATTCACCCAGGAGCCGCTTGAGCTGAAAAAAGGCGACACCTTCACCCTCACCACGGAAGACGTGGCCGGCAGTTCGAACAGGGCATCGGTCAGCTTTGACCGTCTCCCCCAGGCGGTAAAGGCCGGGGACCGGCTCTTTATCAATGACGGATACATCGAGCTCGAGGTGCTGCAGGCGGCGGGCAGGGATGTGCGCTGCCGGGTGCTGGTAGGCGGAGAACTCCGCTCGAGGAAGGGCCTCAATCTGCCCGGGATCGATCTGGGCATCAGCGCCTTCACCGAACATGACCGCGTCTGTCTCGCCTTCGCCCTGGAGCAGGGTATTGACGCGATCAGCCAATCCTTTGTTGAGACGGCAAAAGATATAGACGCGGTGCGCGGTGCGGCCGCAGCCATGGGACACCATCCCTTTATCATTGCCAAGATAGAGCGGGCGGGGGCGCTTAAGCACCTGGACGGTATCCTGGAGACGGCAGACGGCGTCATGATTGCCCGGGGCGACCTGGGGGTGGAGATTCCCATAGAAGAGATCGCGGTGGTGCAGAAAGAGCTGATGAAAAAAGCCAGCCTGGCCGGCAAGCCGGTAATCACGGCGACCCAGATGCTGGAGTCCATGACCGGCAACCGGCGCCCCACCCGGGCGGAGGCCACCGACGTGGCCAATGCCATTCTTGACGGCACCGACTGCGTCATGCTTTCCGCGGAATCGGCAATGGGCGCATTCCCGGTGGAATCAGTGGAGATGCTTGCCAGGATTGCCGCGGCGGTTGAGCCCCACCGTTCCCGCGTTCCTCTGCTGGAATCCCTGCAAAAAGATGTCAAAACCGGCACGATGAATATTACCGACATCATCGCCCTTAATGTAGCCACCGCTGTGGTTGCCACATCCCCGGCGGCAGTGATTATTCCCACCCGAAGCGGCGCAACCGCGCGGCGCATCAGCCGGTTCAGGCTTCCGGTTTGGATAACCGCGGTGAGCACTGACGAATCGATCTGTCAATGGCTCCAATGTTCTTACGGGGTCAATCCGCTACATGTGGCTGATTACCCGGACGACTGGAAAGCGTTTGCAAAAGACCTGCTGAAATCGTATGGGATGGAAGGCAATCTGGTGGTTCTGACCGAGGGGCCGTCCTCGAAACATCCCGACACCAACAACCGCATCGAGCTGATGGACCTCGGGAAATAGATTTCGGATTGCGGAATGCGGAATGCGGATTTGGAAAACAAAAAAGCCAATTGATGTGGGATGTGCGATGTGTGATCTGCGATACATTCAGAAGACAGGAGCCGGAATTCAGGAGTTGGAATAAAACCCGCAGGAGCGGCTTCAGCCGCGAATGATCCCTGACGGAGATACATCGTCACCTGATCGCAATAGAACTCTTTCGCTCGTGGCAGGGATCACAGATCACATATCTCACATCACATTTTGCAGCGTCTGACGTCTGGCTTCTGCACATCCGAAATCCGCAATCCGATATCCGCAATCCAACGGAGTCCTTATGCTGCCAAAGATTGATCCCACTGCCACCAGAAGCTGGAAGCTGCTTGCCGCGCACTATCAGGACATGAAAATGGTGCACATGAGGTCACTCTTCGCCGGCGACCCCGACCGCTTCGCAAAATATTCTCTTCGCTTTAACGACATCCTGGTTGACTATTCAAAGAATATCATCACCGAAGAGACCAAGACTTTGCTCCTCGGATTGGCTGAAGAAATGCGCTTGCGGGAAGGGATCGAAAAAATGTTCACCGGCGATATCATCAACGAAACGGAAAACCGCGCCGTCCTACATGTCGCCCTGCGCAACCGGATCAACACCCCCATCTTCGTTGCCGGCGAGGATGTCATGCCCAAAGTCAACGCGGTGCTGAACCGGATGAAGGCATTTTCGGACAGCGTCACTTCCGGGGCATGGAAGGGGTTTTCCGGCAAGCGCATAACCGACATGGTCAATATCGGTATCGGGGGATCGGACCTGGGTCCGATGATGGTCACCGAATGCCTGCGTCCGTATGCGAATAATGATCTTACCGTTCATTTTGTCTCCAACGTTGACGGCACCCATATCGTGGAAACGCTGAAGTTTTTGAATCCCGAGACCACCCTCTTCCTCATCGCCTCCAAGACCTTCACCACCCAGGAAACCATGACCAACGCTTTTTCGGCGCGGGAGTGGTTTCTCGCCGGCGCGAAGGACGCACGGCACGTGGCCCGGCATTTTGCCGCCATCTCCGCCAGTGGCGAAAAGGTCACCGCCTTCGGCATCGACGCGGAAAACATGTTTGAATTCTGGGACTGGGTGGGCGGCCGCTACTCGCTCTGGTCGGCCATCGGCTTATCCATAGCCTGCAGTATCGGGTTCGATAACTTCTGCGAACTGCTTCAGGGCGCCTTTGAAATGGACAATCATTTCAGAACCGCCCCCTTTGCGGAGAACATCCCGGTGCTGCTGGCGCTCATGGGCATCTGGTACAATAATTTCTTCGGCGCGCAGACCGAGGCCATCCTGCCCTATGACCAGTACATGCACCGCTTCCCCGCGTATTTTCAGCAGGGCAACATGGAGAGCAACGGCAAGTCGGTTGACCGGAATGGCAATAAGGTAAGCTATCAGACCGGCCCGGTCATCTGGGGAGAGCCGGGGACCAACGGGCAGCATGCCTTCTACCAGCTCATTCACCAGGGGACAAAGCTGGTCCCGGCCGATTTCCTGGCGCCGGTGCTGAGCCACAATCCCCTGGGCGAGCACCACGCCATACTGCTCTCCAACTTTTTCGCCCAGACTGAAGCGCTGATGAAGGGGAAGCCGAAGCAGGAAGTCATCGAGGAGTTGCAACGGGAAGGGAAAAGCGATACGGAAATTGAAAAGCGGTGGCCTCACCGGGTGTTTGCAGGAAACCGGCCGACCAATTCCATCCTCTTTAAACAATTGACCCCGCGGGTGCTGGGGTCTTTAATCGCCCTGTATGAGCATAAGATCTTCGTGCAGGGGCTTATCTGGAACATCTTCAGCTTCGATCAGTG
>CAYWLT010000204.1:0-5548 GCA_964459295.1 uncultured Thermodesulfobacteriota bacterium | reverse complement strand
CTATCACCTGCCATGCTGCATAGGACTTTTGTTCAATTTTTAGAGGAACCCTTATATCGGTAAAAAGTGGATTGGCAAGGGTTATGAGGTGCAGTCCACGGTCAACCGTACAAGAGGAACACCGCACTGCGGGTGTGGCGGTTCCGCCGCAGCTCACAATGATTCTACAGCATTGCCTGGGAGAGCGCCCGCTTGTACGCTTCGGCGAGGGCCTCTTTGCTCACGCCGTGCTCGATGAAATCCCAGGGCAGCACTTCATCCAAAGGTCTCTCCCGATACACATAGAAGTCGGGATTCACATCCACCTGCCGGTAGGCCTTGAGAAAATTGCCGCCCAGTTCATGGGCGGCCAGCAGGATTTTGCCCACCCGCCTGTCCCCCCGGCTCAACAAGCACTGCAGATAGCTCCATTTGGGAAGATCCCAGGTAACCGTAACCTTCTTTTCTTTTTTCAGGCTGTTCTTAATCCGCTTGAGCTTTGCCTGCAGCGACGCTACTTCCTCAAAAGGATGCCACTGAAAGGGCGTTCCTGGCTTGGGAATGAACGGATTGATGCTCAAGGTGATGCTTTCCGGGTGGCGGGAGCGGGGGTTTGCCTTGATCAGGTGATGCTGAATCCTCCGGGTGAGATCGCTGATGCCGTCAATGTCGGAAGCGGTTTCGCCGGGCAGGCCGATGAGGAAGTAAAGCTTGATGTGGCGGAAGCGGTAGGCGGCGAGGATCTGCAGGGTTTTGAAAATCTGTTGGTCGGAGAGATTTTTATGGATGACTCGTCGCATGCGCTCGGAGCCGGTTTCCGGAGCGAGGGTTATGGTCTGGTGCCCGCTCTGCTTCAGCAATTGTATGAAATCCTCATTCACCAGATCGATGCGCAGCGAGGTCACCGAGAAGCTTCCGCCCTGCTCGAGGATAAAGGCGCACAGGGAGGTGAGATCAGGATGGTCTGAAAGCGTCGCCCCGATCAGGCCGATCCTTGCATTCGCCGTGATTGCACGGGTTGCGGCGGCGGTGAGGCTTGCCAGGCTTCGCTTCCGCACCGGACGGTAGACGGAGCCGAGGCAGCAGAAGTTGCAAGCGTAGGGGCAGCCGCGGCTGACTTCCAAGAGAAACATGTTGCTGAACTCGGTGAGGGGGGTGATGACGGCAGACTGAGCCGGGTAGCGGTCGAGAGAGGCGGCGACGGCCCTCCTGACCCGCGGCGTCGCGTTTCCCCGCGGCGCGAATGACTCAATGGTACCGGAGGGATGATAGCGGACTTCATAGAGGGAGGGCACATATATACCCTCAATCCGCGCGAGCTCGGCAAGCATGTCCTCTCTCGCCGTTCCCTGTTCCCGGTGATCGTGATACGCGGTGATGAGCCGGGGCAGCACTTCCTCCGCTTCCCCGATGACGAAGAGGTCGATGAAGTCCGCCAGCGGTTCCGGATTGAGAAAGGCACACACGCCACCGGCGATAATCAGGGGATAGGTGCCGTTCCGCCGATCACGCGCCAGGGGAATGGATGCAAGTTCGAGCACGTCAAGAATAGCGGGGTAATCATTTTCGAAGGAGAGCGAGAAGGCGACCATGTCAAAGTCGCGCAGGGGCCGGGAGGATTCAAGGCTGAACAGGGGATGCCGGGTGCGGCGCAGCTCCCGCTGCTCCTCCGGATCGGGGAGAAATGCGCGTTCGCAGAGGGCTTGGGGGATGTCGTTGATCAGCCGATAGATGCACTGGAACCCGAGATTGGACATCCCGACATAATAGCTGTTGGGATATGCCAGCGCTACCGTCGTCTTGTGTTCCCGGGATTTGGTGATGGTTCCCTGTTCGTGAGAGAGCAGTCTGCGTGAGGCTTGTGCGAGGATGCGGGGCGGTACCCTGCCTGTCGGCCTGGTCATGATAAATGAGGTAAAACCCGGTCAGCCCTAATTAATTCCTCCCTTCCACGTTGTGCGATCAAGCCTCGCTAGGTTCAAGCTCATCGCCCTTGCGCAGAAAGGTGGGAATGTCATACTCGTCGTTCACAAAATTGCTGATGATGGTGCCGATCTTGGTGGTTTCCGGCTTGCCGCCGTCACAGGCGCCCCGCAGGTAGGCCGGCACCTCATCCAGCAGGTCGTCGCTTTCGTGCAGCGGCGTCGCGATGGTCCGCTTCAGTTCTTCCAGCTTTTTCTCTTCGCCGGTTCCGAAGCCGGTGGCGATGACGGTGATGCGGATCTCGTCCTCCATTTTCGGATCGATCACCGCGCCGAAAATGATGTTGGCATCGTCGTCGGCCTCTTCCTGGATCATGGTGGCGGCATCATTGACCTCATGGAGGGAAAGCTTTTCGCCGCCGGTAATATTTATCAGCAGTCCCCGCGCCCCGCTGATGGAGATATCTTCAAGCAGGGGACTGGATATGGCCTTGTGCGTTGCCTCGATGGCCTTGTTGTCGCCCGCGGCAATGCCTATGCCCATGAACGCCATGCCCATTTCGGACATGATGGTTTTCACATCGGCAAAATCCAGGTTGATCAGCCCGGGTATGGTGATCAGGTCGGAGATGGATTTGGAGGCATGGAGCAACACCTCATCGGCCTTTTTAAAGCTTGCCAGCAACGAAAGATCGCGGTCGCTGATGCTGAGCAGACGCTGGTTGGGAATGGCAATAAGCGTGTCGACGGTTTTCTTGAGCTCCTCCATGCCCCGCTCGGCTGCGATTTGCCGCCGCTTTCCCTCGAATAAGAACGGCTTGGTCACTACCGCCACGGTCAGCGCGCCCAGTTCCTTGGCGATGGATGCGATGACCGGGGCGCCTCCGGTGCCGGTTCCGCCCCCGAGCCCGGCGGTGATGAAAATCATGTCCGCCCCCTGAAGTTCCTCGCGTATTTTTTCCGCGTCCTCCAGGGTAGCATCGCGCCCGATGTCCGGATTGGCTCCTGCGCCGAGACCCTTGGTCAGGGCGGCTCCGAGCTGAATTTTGGTGGTTGCCAGCGCGTTGCTCAGGGCCTGGAGATCGGTGTTCGCGGCGATAAACTCCACCCCTTCCAGGTTGGAGGTTATCATAGTGTTAATGGCATTGCACCCGCCGCCTCCGACACCTATGATCTTGATTTTTGCGATCTGCGGTGTGTGGTCTTCTATCTCAAATAAGCTCATGTGGCGCTCCTTTCATAAGCGGCATTGTTGCCGGGGTGCGGCTGCAGGCCATGCGGTTCGCTGCATTTCCATCACGGGTATTTACCAATATATGGTAGATGACATGTAGTAGTCACCGACTATATAGTATTTACCCGGGGATGTCAATAATCATTCCACATTTTTTTATCCACTTCGTCGCGGCCCGCCTTACACCACCTCGGCAAGCCAGTGCTTTGCCGCGCGGACCAGCCCGGCGCATATAGTCCGGTATCCCCGGCTGCGGCCGGCATCGGATGCGCGGTTCCGTCCATACAGAATGAGACCGACGGCGGTGGCGTAAAGGGGGCTCTTGACTATCTCGGACAGCCCCCCCACCGTGTTGGGATAGCCCACCCGTACCGAGAGATCGAGTACCCGCTCGGCGCAGGCGGAGATGCCCTGCAGCAGTGAAGTGCCGCCGGTAAGCACCACCCCCGGGGTCATGAACTCCCGGTAGCCGGATTTCGCGATTTCCCTGCGGACCAGGATGAATATCTCCTCCACCCGGGATTGTATGATCCGGCATAAAAATTTCCGTGAAACCGTCCGCGTGCCTCCGTTGCCCACGGTGGCGATTTCAATGTTGTCATCCTTTGCCTCGGGACAGGCGCAGGCGGATCCGTGCTGAATCTTCAGGTCCTCCGCCTGCTTCAGCGAGGTCCGCAGTCCCACCGCGATATCGGAGGTGATATGATCGCCGCCCAGGGCGAGGACCGAGGTGTGGCGGATGCTTCCCGCTTTTATCACCGCGATATCGGTGGTGCCTCCCCCGATGTCCACCAGGACCACCCCCAGCTCCTTCTCGTCTTCATGGAGCGTGGAGGCCGATGAGGCAAGGGGCTGCAGCACCAGCTCCTTCACCGCCAGACCGGTGCGGTTGGCGCACTTGATGATGTTCTGGGCGGAGGACGCGGCGCCGGTTACCATATGAACCTTTGCTTCCAGCCGCACCCCGGACATCCCCAGCGGATCCTGGATTCCATCCTGGTCATCGACAATAAATTCCTGGGGGAGAATGTGCAGCACCTCCCGGTCCTGGGGTATGGCGATGGCTCGGGCCGCCTCGATCACCCGGCTGACGTCGTGCCGGCTCACCTCGCTGTCTTTTATGCCGATGACCCCGTGGCTGTTGAACCCCTTGATGTGGCTGCCGGCGATGCCGGTGTACGCCGCGCTGATCTTGCATCCGGCCATGAGCTCCGCTTCCTCGACAACCCGGGCGATGGCTTCAACCGTGCTGTCGATGTTGATGATCATTCCCTTCCTCAATCCCTTGGAGGGGACGCTGGCGAAACCGATGACATCGAGGCCGTCTCCGTTCATTTCTCCGACGATGGCGCAGATCTTGGTCGTTCCCAGGTCCAGACCGGCAACTATATTTCCATTTTTTCCCATGGTGGTTCACCTCCGTTCCTGTTGGCCTTACGGTTGGGGTTGCTGCTTTTCAGTTTTATAAATGCCTTGTGCCGGTAGGTAAGATCTATTCCCTGCGGCAGCAGATTCCGGTTTTGCAGATCCTGGACGATGGCGCAGAAACGCCGGCACTTGGTCTCAAAGGGCGTGAATCCCATCTCAATTTGCACGGCGCCGGGCGTGGTGTAAACGGTCAGCCCGAGCACCGGATCAAGATGTATTTCAGATATGCTGGAGCGGGGAATTCCCTCCCGCTCGGCGCTGCGCATGAAGGCGAGCGCCTGGCTGATCAGCGGCGCGGCGGTCCGGTCATGACCCGCCAGGGTCTCCCGGTCGATGCCGGTCAGGATGGGAAACACCGTCCGGTCTTCCCCCCGGGTTTCCTCCCCTTCGGCCTTTTTAAAGATGGTTCCATTCTCATCCACCAGGTAGAGCCCGTCCATGCTGATCAGGGCCACCGGCTTTCTTTCGCGGATGCTGATGGAGAGCTTGTCCGGGAAGTTCCGCTTGACCTGGGCGCGCTCGATCCAGGGCGATTGTTCCAGCCGGTGGCACATGCCTTTGAGATCGATGGCCAGAAGATTGGTCTCGTGGGTGATGCCCGCCAGGGCGATGACCTGGTCAGGCAGGTAGCGGCCGCATCCGGCAACGCTGATTTTTTTAACCGTGAACTGTCGGCACCGGAGCAGTTTCTGATAGGCGATCATTCCCCCGAGCACGACGGTCGCGACCGCCAGCAGCATGAGCAGGCAGCGCAAGAAAGTGAAAGCGGCGTGGGTCAGGTCCCGCTTTCTGGCCGCCGTCCGCCGGCGCAGCATGAAGCGGCGGTTCTTCAGTTTGGTTGAGACGGGGGGGAGGGCTGTCAGTGCCATGGCATTCCGCTGGATAAGGGTTTCCCTTTCAGGTTTTGTCGGTCGCGACGGTTATGCAATGGCCGGGCTCCCGGCGCACGCCGGGTTCATTTCCTTGAGCCGGGAATTGGTCTCGG
>CAYWLT010000203.1:0-5574 GCA_964459295.1 uncultured Thermodesulfobacteriota bacterium | reverse complement strand
TCAATAAACCGTATTTTCACCTCAAAAAAATGAATTTTTAGAGGTGCCCTTAATAATTCGTAATTCATAATTGCTTTCTCCTCTATGCTGAACGCCCTGACCATCGATGTCGAAGACTATTTCCACGTCACTGCCTTTGAGCAGGTGATCCAACGGCGGAAGTGGGATCGCATGGAGGGGCGGGTCGAGAGAAACATCGAGAAGCTCCTGCTGATTCTGGACGAGTACAAGGTGCGGGCAACTTTTTTTGTGCTGGGGTGGATCGCGCAGCGCTATCCGGTTCTGGTTCGCACCATCTTCAATGAAGGCCACGAAATCGCCTCGCACGGGTTTTACCACGAAATGATCACCCGCCAGTCCAAGGACTCCTTTATCCAGGATGTTACCGCGGCAAAAAGCGTGCTGGAGGACATCACCGGCACGAAAGTCAACGGCTACCGGGCGCCCACGTTTTCCATCGTCAACTCCTCGCTCTGGGCGCTGAATGTCCTTTGTGAACAGGGCTTTTCCTACGACTCCAGCATATTCCCCATAAGGCACGACCGCTACGGCATTCCCGGCGCCAACCGCTTTCCCCACATTATTCCCCTCGACGGGCAGGCGGGCATAAAGGAATTCCCGCCGTCCACTCTGCAATTTGGGGGCTGGAATATACCCATCGCCGGCGGCGCATACCTGAGATTTCTGCCTGCCCAATTCATCGCCTGGGGAATTCACCGCATCAACAAGATGGAGAAGCAGCCGGCGGTGATTTATCTCCATCCCTGGGAGTTGGATCCTGAACAGCCGCGGATTGATATAAAAGGTCTGGGCCGCTTGCGCCATTATTTCAACCTCGGCGCCACCGAAAGAAAACTACGCCACCTGATCATGCGCTGCAACTTTACCACGCTGAACAAGATTGCCTTGCAACTATTCCGGGGCAATTAATACCGGCGGCCGCCCTGATTCAAGGGTTCCTGGGATCACGTGAACAGAGGAGGTTAACAATGGTTCCCTAGCCCCGCCGAGAGTGTGTCAGAATAGGGGTTATTGTCATTCCGAATCCTTCGCTGTGTCATTCTGAGCGCAAGCGAAGAATCTTCATGGTGTCGCTCAGGATAAACACCGTGGGGAATTTTATATAATTACCTTCGCCTCACGGGATAGTTTTCCTGCCGGCAGGCAGGTCTCCCCCTTTCCCCAAGAAACAGCAATGTTCCGACACCTGGCCCCGTCGGGCCATACAATCCGCGCGCGCGAAATAGCCACGGCATGCCTTGCCATGTTCAGCGCCGACGCCCCGGCACTCTTTAGTCGGAAGATCGCCGCCCTGCTCGGGGGAAGGCATTGTTTTCTCACCTCGTCCGGGACGGCCGCGCTCTATCTGTCACTGGCCGGCTTGAGTAAACTGTCCGCTAAGCGCGCGGTGGTGTTCCCCGCCTATACCTGCCCTTCCCTTCTGGCCGCGGTCATCCGCGCCGGGCTCAAGCCGGTGCTCTGCGACCTCGAGCACAACCGGTCCACCATGAACCTGGACGATCTTGCCGGTAAAATCGACGGCGACACCCTGGCGGTCATATCGGTTCACCTGTTCGGCATAAGGGAACATTGCGATAGGATCAATGCGCTGACCGTCGCGCGCGGCATTTTTCATATCGAGGACGCCGCCCAATTCCTTGCCGGGGCCGCCGCCGACCATCAGGATATGCCGCGGTCCCGCCGCCGGTCGGATGTGGTGGTCGCCAGCTTCGGCCGGGGCAAGCCGTTGAATCTGTTGCAGGGAGGCGCGCTGGTCACCGACTCCGATGCCATTGCCGAAGCGGTGCGAGGGCAAACGCGCGGCCTGCGGCAGCAGGACGCCGTTGACACCGCCCGGCTGGTCCTGCAATCCTTGATCTATGCCTTGTTTTTTCACCCCCGCTTATACTGGATTGCCCGGCGCATACCCTTTTTAAGATTGGGCAAAACCATTTTCGATACCGATTTCGCGATAAAGGACATAAACCGGTTCACCTGCGCCCTCGGAAACCGCCTGCTGAGCCGCATGCCGCGCACCACCATCATGCGACGACAAAAGGAAAACCTGCTCTCCCGGGCCTTAACGTCTTTGGCGGATCGCTTTCTTGCCCGCGATCAGGACGGCGCCGCCCTGATCCGTTTTCCTTTCATAATGGAGGACCACGGGCAAAGAGAGCGTGTTTTAGCCAAGCTTGAACACTATGGATTGGGCGCCACATCCATGTACGAGGCGCCGCTGCACATATTTAGTGAAACCAAAAAATATTTCCCCTGCGCTGCCTTCCCCAACGCGCAATCATTTTCCGAGAGGATCCTTACCCTGCCGCTTCATGAATATGTGAGCGAGCGTGATATAGATGCCATGTGTTCAATCATACGCCAAGCCTTAAACAAAAATCATTAGAGTGATCTGCCATGTCAATTACATTGGCCAACCATATCGATGCCCCGGCCTGGAACGGGTATGTCCTCAACCACCCTGACTCGGCCGTTTACCATCGCTATGAGTGGAAACAAATTATTGAGCAGGTCTTTGGCCACAAAACATTTTACCTGGTCTCGAAATCAGGCAGCGGGATCATTGACGGCATCCTTCCCCTGGTCATGCTGAAAAGCGCTCTGTTTGGACATTTCATGGTATCCCTTCCCTACCTTAACTATGGCGGCATTCTGGCTGACGACGCCGAGGTGGGCAAGAAACTGTTGGCGGAGGCGGTGACCATCGCGCAGGCGCAGCGGCTTGCGCACATAGAACTCCGGCACCGTGAAGATAAGCCGATACACCTGCCGGCAAAAACCAGCAAGGTCACGCTGATGCTGGAATTGCCGGAAAGCGCCGATGCTCTCCTACAGAGCTTTAAATCAAAACTCCGCAGCCAGATCCGCAAGCCGGAAAAGGAAGGATTAACCGGGATTATCGGGGGATTGGAACAAATTGATAATTTTTATTACGTTTTTTCAAGAAATATGCGATATTTGGGGACACCGGTATATGGTCGCAGCCTTTTTACAACCATTCTTACGGTATTCCCGCGGGAAACCCGGATTTGCACTGTTTTTAAAGATGACAAGCCGGTTGCCTCAGGTTTTTTAGTCAGTTACAGGGACACCGTTGAAATGCCATGGGCTTCCTCGCTGCGCGAGTATAATCATCTGAGCCCGAACATGATGCTGTACTGGAAGGTTTTAAGCTATGCGGTGGACAACGGTTTTAAAAAATTTGATTTCGGCCGATCTACTCCGCACGAAGGCACCTATCAATTTAAAATGCAATGGGGAGCACAGCCCTTACAGCTCTACTGGCATTACTGGCTTTCCCGCGGGAATGCGCTGCCGGAGATCAACCCCAAGAATCCAAAATATCGGTATTTTATTAAAATCTGGCAGCATCTGCCCCTGTGGCTGACCAAGGCCCTGGGGCCCGGAATAGTGAGGAATATTCCGTGAGGAGGATACATGATGCAGGATACACGATAAGGAAATCCTCCCTCCCAATGAACCCTGCACCCTATTGTTGTGAACACGAAGCACACGAAGTGAAACATCGAATTGTAGGGGCACCCCCCGTGGTTGCCCCCACAGACCAATTTCTCAGTCGCACCGCAACCTCGAAATGGCAATGCATCAGCAACGGTGAGTGTTCTTATCGTGGACTGTTGACCGTCAGCGATTGACTTTTTTGACCCTGCACCTTTGCTTTTTGCTGTAAACTGCTATTCCCCTGGTTGCTGTAAACTGTCAACTGGGAACTGTAAACTGGTCTTTGCTGTCAACTGTAAACTTTTTCTCAGCTATGCTGCCACAAGGCGATACGCACCCTAAGATTCGCGAAAAACACATTTCTCTGATTCGCCAATTGAGCGTGGCTGAACGGATATCACGATTGCGTTCTTTTTCTGAAACGATCATTCAGCTTTCTCGAAGGGCAATCAGGCGAGTTAATCCTTCGTTGAGCAAAGAGGAATTGCGATGTAAGATCGTAGCTCATCATTATGGCAATGATCTGGCAGATCGCCTCCATTCGTACTTACAGCGACCCCCCAGATGAAAAAGCCGGACATTCTTATAGCATTAGACCCCGTCATTAAAGCATTTATAAAAATTGGAATCCCTTATTGTATTGGTGGTTCTGTTGCAAGTTCAGCCTATGGTATTGCCCGCGCCACACTGGATGTTGATCTTGTGGCTGATATAAAAATAAATCAGGTAAATGCTCTTGTAGCAATGCTTGAATCAAATTATTATATCGAGCGGGAGATGATTGTAGAGGCAATTAAAAGACATTCTTCATGTAACCTTATACATCTCGATACCATGCTCAAAATAGATATTTTTGTCACTAAAGACAGACCATTCGACCAGGCTGTTTTCCAGAGGAAAAGAAAGGAAACTTTGGATGAAAAACATACAACTGATGAATTTTATCTTACTTCTCCCGAAGATGTTATTCTTAATAAACTGGAGTGGTTTCGAATGGGAGAAGAATCATCTGAAAGGCAATGGCACGATGTCATAGGCATAATACAAGTACAGGGGGAGTCTCTGGATAAGAATTATCTGCATCATTGGGCACTGGAACTGAAAGTTTTAGATCTCTTGGAACGGGCCTTTCGTGATGCAGGGGTTTAATTTTGGCTGGTTAGCGTATTTCTGGAGTGATGGAGTAGTGGATTAATGACAAAGGCACAACAGGGTAAAAATCGTAATGACAAAATCAATACTTCAAATCCTGGTGATGTGGGTTTTTCCCTGCCCCCTGTCCCCTTGTTTTTTGCTGTAAACTGTCAACTGGGAACTGTAAACTGGTCTTTGCTATAAGCCGTCAACTGTAAACTGAAAACTGCTCCCTATGTACACTCAATTCTTCAACTTTAAGGAAAAGCCGTTTAATTTAACTCCTGACCCCCGGTTTCTCTATCTCAGCCCGGGTCATCAGGAGGCGCTTGCCTCCATGATTTACGGCATCAAGGAAAAAAGAGGCTTTATTTCCATCATCGGCGAGATAGGAATCGGCAAAACCACCCTTCTGCACACCCTGTTTAAAGAACTGGGTGATGAGGTCAAAACAATTTTTATCTTCAATACCAAAATTAGCTTTACTGAATTGTTGCAGAACATCCTCACCGAACTGGACGTAAAACCGGCTGGCGACAACAAAACCGCGCTGATCAACCAGCTTAACGAATACCTGATTGCCCGGCTGGCGGAGAATGAGATCGTCGCGCTCATTATCGATGAGGCTCAGAACCTTTTCCCGGAAGTCCTTGAAGAATTGCGCATGCTCTCCAACCTGGAGACGCCAAAAGAAAAATTGCTTCAGATTGTCCTGGTGGGTCAGCCCGAATTGGACAGCATTTTACGAACCCATACCCTCCGTCAGCTCAAACAAAGAATCGCTATAAACTGTTACCTCACCTCGCTCAATCGTGAAGATCAGATAAAATATATTGTGCACCGTCTGACTATTGCCGGCCATCGCGGCAACCAGATCTTTTCAACGGGAGCGCTCGACCTGATATGCAAACACTCCAGGGGCATTCCCCGGCTTATTAATATATTTTGTGACAATGCGCT
>CAYWLT010000202.1:0-5602 GCA_964459295.1 uncultured Thermodesulfobacteriota bacterium | reverse complement strand
CCTGAACCCTGCTTTTATTGAGGCTCCTTCATGTCAAGCGTCCTTACCGCCATTCAGCAACACTACAGCGTGAGAAGTTTCAAGGACACCCCGGTGCACCGGGACGCCATCCGCGCCATCGCCGAGGCGGCGCGGCTCGCCCCCTCCGCCTGCAACGCGCAGCCCTGGAGATTCGTCGCGGTGACCGAACCGTCTCTCCTGAATCAGATTGTCGACCGCGGCCTGGGCGGAGTTGTCCCGAACCGGTGGGCGGCATCGGCACCGGTCATTCTTATCGGATGCGCGGTTTTAAACCTGCTGACCCATCGCCTGGGGGAGGCCTTGAAGGGGGTTAATTACCACCAGATTGACCTGGGCATCGCCCTTGAACACATGGTGCTGCGGGCAACGGAAATGGGACTGGGCACCTGCTGGATCGGCTGGTTTAAAGAGAAAAGCATAAAAAAGGTTTTGCGGCTGCCGAAAGATTGGAAGATTGTATCACTGCTCGCCCTGGGATACCCCAAGGAGGAAGCATCGGCCCGCAGCGCCCGGCGCTCGCTTGATGAAATTCTCTTTTTTAACGGCGTACAGGGGTGAAGTGACACCAGACACCCTGACGCTGGATAGATCCCCTTTCCCCGGAGATAGTCAATAAAACCCCCGGAGCATTGAATCCGGGGGTTTTATTTGTGTTTACGGCACGACCCGGCGCCTTCGACTTGCATGTGAAGCAGACCGCTGGATGTTTAAACAGCGCCGCGCAATCCGGCGAGCTGCCGCTGGTTTTATTGAGCCGGCAGGGAATCGATGATCTTCTGAAACTCGGCGAACGGTTGGGCGCCCACCAGCTTCTTGCCATTAATAAAAAAGGTGGGTGTTCCCCGCACCGCGGCATCTCTTCCCGCTTTTATGTCCTCGTCCACTTCTGTCTTGAAACGTCGGCTTTCCACATCAGCATTGAACCGCTTCATGTCCAGCTTGAGCTCCCGGGCGTACTGCTGCAAATTGTCAATCTCCATTTTCTGCGGGTTGGCAAAGAGCTTATCATGCATCTCCCAGAACTTTCCCTGTGCGCCCGCGGCCAGGGCCGCTTCAGCCGCCATGGCCGCCTGCTTGTGAAAGGTCATCGGGAAATTTTTAAAGACTGCTTTAACCTTACCCGGGTAGGCATCCATGACCTGCTGTACGGTTGCCTGTGAGCGCTGGGAATAGGGGCACTGGAAATCCTGGAACATCACCAGGGTCACCGAAGCGTTTTGCGCCCCCTTGGAGGGTGAGTTGCCTGTGGGAATAGCATATATTTTGTTCGGATCCTCGGCGGGCTGGTCTTTCTTCGCCGCTGTTTTTGCCGATTCCTCCTTCACGTTTTTCCCCCACCTGAAGGGAATCTCCTTACCACTCAGCTCTTCGTCGATAATTTGAACAAAGGCCTCCAGCGGTTTGGCGCCGATCAGATATCGTCCATTGATGAAGAAGGCCGGCGTACCCGTGGCCCCGAGGGCGGCCGCCTGTTTGACATCACTTTCAACCCGCCCTTTAAACTTTCCTCCGGTCAGGTCGGCTTTAAACTTTTCCAGGTCAAGCCCCAGGTCCTGGGCATATTTCAAGAGGTCCGCCTCCTTTAAGTTTCTCGGATGGTTAAAAAGCACATCCTTCATTTCCCAGAACTTACCCTGCGCGCCGGCAGCGAGAGAAGCCTCAGCGGCCAGGGCCGCATCCTGGTGATATGACTGCGGGTTGTGTTTGAAAACCTTTCTCACATCTTGAGGATATTTCTCACCAATTTGCTTGAGGGTTTCCTGCACCCGGCTACAGAAAGGGCACTGGAAGTCGGTGAACTCCACGATGGTCACCCGGGCATTTGCCGGACCGAGCGTCGGTGAATCGCCGATTTCAACCGGATAACGGGTGATCTTTTTTGCCTCAATCTCCTGCAACATGCTCAGCACTTCATTTGTCGACTTTCCGGCCTTGATGAGCGGTATCATGTCCTTTACCATATCGCTTGCCATTTTCTCCTGATCCGGGGTCAGCCCGGTAGTGTCGACGCGCATCGTTTTCGATCCTTCATTCTGGCCCACCCGGCTCTTCATACAGCTCATCGTCAACCCCACCAGCAATACCAAAACCATCCATCGCTTCATCATAGTAGTACCATCCTTTTTATCAGAAATTACAATTATGCAGGGCTGTACCGTCCCGCTGCATGCTTATTAACATGCCTTGCCGCTGGCATCATTTTTACACTTTTTCAGTTCCGCCAGAAAGTTGCCGATCACACCCTTGAGCGGTTCCCGGGGCAATATGTCGCCGGCGATGGTATAGGATTGCATCACCCGTATCACCCTGTTAAAAATCTGCGACTTCCCCCGCTCGCAGAGCCTGAAAATGGGGCAAAATTCGCACCGATCCCGGTACTCCACGCATAAAAAGATGGGCACGACCGCCGCCTGCAAGGCCTCCGCAAAATGTTCCAGGGTAAAGGCGGTTTTCAAAAACTCATAAATGCGCGCCCATTTAATGACGGTCAGCTCGAGGGCATCCACCCCGCTGCTGTACTTCTTCTCCATTTCCCTGAAGTCCATCAATTTCTGCATGATACCTCAATTTGTTGTGGCTAAAAAGCCCCTCCCCCCTTGAGTCACACATCAGACGGGTGATTATCAACAGCCGGTTAGGGGGAAGGCACGTACCTGCGCACGATCTGCACAAAGTCAATCCAGCGCTTCATGGTAAACGCCTGATATAGCGTCTGGTTCTTAATATTCTTCCAGAGAGAGGCAATGAGCCACCGCTTGTACAGTTCCGGCCGGCCCAGGTCCTCAAACAGCGCTTCTTTCAGCAGGCGGTTCCGCCCATCTCCTCCGCGACCCTCTGGGTCATCCACCCAGTATGCATGGAGCACCTCGAGGTATTTTTGCGTCAGCTCCCTTCTGCCGCTCACCCTGCCGTCCTTCGGGGGAACCTGCCCTCGCCAGCTCAGGCAGCCGATGCTGCCTATCAGTATCTCAAGCCTGCGGATAAACTTAAAGTGGCAGGGCGGCTCAGAGCCGCCGACCTCGCACAGAAAATCATAGGCACGGCCGCCCAGCCGAGACTGTATCTCTTGTTCCAGCTTCCTCATTCTTGCATGCCAGTCACGGCCGGGATGCAGGGCATGGCTGGGAAACACCTGCACCGGCTTCCCGCTGCCGTCGGAACCGAAAAAGGAACAGTCGATGTGGCGGGAGCATAATCCTATGAGGGTTCGCTCAACCAGCAGCTCCTTTAAGCCCTCCCGCTCGCCCAGCAGGGAGAAGACCCGCCCGGCAACCGTCTCCTGCAGCACGCCCACCCCGTCGGGAAGATTATTTTCACTTTCTTTCTTGCCCAGCCACTTCTGCATGGCGAGCGCGTAGGCGGTCAGCTCGTCGCGCTTGTCGGTACCCACCTGGTAATGACACCTGGCAAGCGTGTCTGCGCCGCCGCCGATGGCCCGGCAGATGTGATGAACCCTCTCCGGATAGTCGTACCGCCAGATGCAGCAGAAGTCGATCATGGTTCGCAGATCCCGCACCGCCGGCGGCAGCTCTCCCAGCTCCAGTCCCATCCGGTTTATCTCCTGCACCTCATGGTCCGGTCCGCGGAGGCCATAGCCGCGGATGTTTTCATCGTGGCAGAAATTTCCGTCGTCCCGGCCGTGCTTTTTATCGATCTTCCTCGTCCCGTCCAGGAGATGATACACGGCTTCATAGGGGATCCCCATCCCCCTGTAAAAATCACATTTTCCCGTAACGCTCATGACCGTCTGAACCTTCCGCCGATTGGCACTGGAATTGGTGAAGCTACTGTGCTATAAAAGAACCAGGCGCCATTCCCTGACGCAGGACATGCATAGCAAACTTTTGCTGCGAGCACAACCATAAATTTCCGCACCAGGAAACCGCCCACCCGATCATTCCCGGCAGATTATGAAACTTATTCTCCCCAGGCCGCTTTCGCAAACCATCACCAATCACTACAAGCGTCACGACATTTTCCGCTGCACCCACCAATCCCATACCCGCTTTGCCTACCGCGTGTCGGTGTACCACGTCCTCAAGGAAAAGGAATGTTTTCCCGGGGGCTGCATTTATTTTAACTGGCGCTGCAGGCTCCTGAACAAAGGGCGCACCTGCCCAAAAAAATTCAATCACGTTGGCAGAAAATGCTTCAACTGCCGGGAATTCTACGATGAAAAGGAAATGCTGAAACCGGAACTGCTGGTAACCGCGAAGGAATACGCGCTCTTTCTCAGAACCATGCACCGCTTTGAAGATTGGCTGGAATCGGTGCGGGTAAGAGAAGTTGAATTCTCCGGCACCATTAACTCCCTCAAACCCGGTTTTTACAAGACCGCCGCGTCTCCGCAGCGGCATATCGCTTGTGACGGCTTCCTTTTAAACTTCAGCGGAGGCCATATCAACCTCGACTATTTTGATGACTCCATTTATGTCAAGCTGAGCTCTTCCGCGCAGCACCGCCTCAAGCTCGGCAAGGGTGACAGGGTTAATTTCCGGGCGCTGGTCAAGGAGGAACGGGGCCGCATCGTGCTGGTGCGGGTGCGCGGCATCGATATAGAAGAGAAAGCGGCGGAAGAAATATGGACGGAAAGCAGGGCCCAGCTTGCCAGGCGCACCGCGACCATTATATCCGGGCACCATGAGCGGTGCCTCAATTGCGACCGCGGGTCTCTGCTCGACATCATCGGCGGTGATAAAAAACAGCGGATGATGCTCTGCCTCGAGGGTATCAGGGATCCGGATTATTGCATGTACAGCGTCTCCCAACTGCTGATGGTGGACCGGTGCGCGAAAGTTGAGAGGGAGGACCAGGAGCGGCATGCCGGAAGCAGGCAGGGTTAGCCGGACGGGTACGTTGTAATTTCTGGAGTGATGGAGTACTGGAGCCGCGGTGAAATGACCAAGCGCAAAATCCAAAGTTCAAATAAATGTCAAAACTCAAAGGCCAAAGGAGCCTTTCAAGTTCCAAGTTAATGTAGTCGCGGGCTTTAGCCTGCGGTAATTTGCGGCAGAGGTGTAATAATTCGTAAGCGGAACATCAAGCCGACACGGGAAAAAACCGCAAGCCAAGGCTTGCGGCTACGTCATTTTTTCCCTTCACCCGCGAACCCCGGCATTCATAATTTATAATTCGTAATTCATAATTGTTTTCCTCTACCCTGAACCCTCACCCCTCGTTTATAACCATCCCCTCGCCTTTGCTATATAGCCCATGGTGCGATATATCAGTTTCGCTGCCAGGAAGTCGGGAGCGACGTTTCCCGGCTGGGGACACAGTTCCACCACGTCAAAGGCAACCACCCTTTTTACGCCACAGAGCTTTTTCAAAAGGCTGGTGATCTCATACCAGCTCAGCCCCCCCGGTTCCGGCGTGCCGGTTGCCGGCATGATCGCCGGGTCTAAAACATCCAGATCAATCGTGAGGTACACCTCGTCCGTAAGGTGCTGAATCGCCTCTTCCGGGTTTTTACCCGCCTGCTTGATCTGGTGGTCGAAAACCGTTATCACCGGCGAAGAGCGCTTGAAACCCGCCTCCTCCCTGCTCATGCTTCGTATCCCCACCTGGACCAGCGGACAGA
>CAYWLT010000201.1:0-5666 GCA_964459295.1 uncultured Thermodesulfobacteriota bacterium | reverse complement strand
TTCCCGCTTTCGCGGGAATGACAGAAAGAGGTTGTATGGTGAATTTTTAGAGGTATCCTTAAAAGATTATTAATTATTTTTTCAGGGTCATTGCCCGACTTGATCGGGCAATCCACATAGTTAATATTTTTTATTGCTGGAGGTTGGAGGGCCACGCTCCGTCGTGGCTGGTTTTGCTGGCGGACGCAACGGAGTGCGTCCTTCCATAATGCGTATGCTTCACTTCAATTCATTGGAACAAAATCTAGGTGACAGAAAGAGTTTACCCTGTCACCGTCTACAGCACGAAATCGTCCGGATCTTCAACTTTGAAGGTGTTGAGCAGCGGTTGGGCCGCGGGATCCTTACCCGCCTCGAAGTTGAAGTTTTCCTTCACGTCCTGTTCCATTTTGCGGTTGAGCTTCATCAGCGGGATGGAGACAGGGCAGACCCGCTCGCACTCACCGCAGCCGATGCAACGGCCCGCGAGGTGAAAGGCGCGGGTGAGGTGATACATGATGTTTTCCGCGGTGTCCACCGAGCGCTTCACCCACTGCGGCTGGAGTTTGTCCAGGACACAGCCGTCGCAGTAGCACAGTGGGCAGGCATTCCGGCAAGCGTAGCAGCGGATGCAGCGGCTGAGCTGGCCCCGCCAGAACTCCCGCCTTTCCTCCGGGGTTTTAGCCTCAAGCGCTTTGATGTCGTCGTAGCAGGCTGGACTCCCCTTTCTTT
This sequence comes from uncultured Thermodesulfobacteriota bacterium, assembly GCA_964459295.1. GTDB lineage: Bacteria > Desulfobacterota > WTBG01 > WTBG01 > WTBG01 > CAZWCD01. Next base: position 4,955 of record CAYWLT010000201.1, on the reverse strand, counting down.
TGTCCCCCACCAGCTTGTCAAAAATGAGCGGGGTGGGATACTGGCAGGTGCGGCAGGTGTCCGCCAGCAGTTCGTCACGCGCAACGATGCGGGTCCGGCCGCCGATGCTGATCAGGTAGTTCTCGTTTTCCTCTGCGATTTCCACCCGTTCCAGCGTGCCGGGGAAGCGGGCTTCAGCCTTTTTCAGGTCAATCACCCCGCTGCAAGCCACCCCGATGATGTAAAGGCGGTCGCGCGAGAGTCCGCCCTCGGCGATCAGCTGGTTGATGGCGCGGGAATCGCACCCCCGCACCACGATGGCGGTCTTGCCGGCCTTGGCCTTTTTGTCGCCGGCCGCCGGGGAAGGCCTGCCCTCAATGGTCAGATAATTGACCAGGCTCAGCGCGCAGAGGGGGGAGAAGATTAACCGGTCGACCTCTTCCTTGCTGCTGATGAAGGCGGCGGATACCCTGAACCCGTAGCTTCCCGCCTGGTAGCCGATCAGGCTTTCAATTTCCTTGCGGCCGAGCGCCCGTTTGGCTTCATCCCTCAGTTTTTCCATATCCATAAGGTCTAACTCTTGTTCGGTTGCAGCGGGCCGAGCTCCGCGATGTCCCGGGTGACTTCGCTGATGACTTCCGCGAATTTCTTCCCTTCCGAGGCGGATACCCAGCTCATCCTTATCCGCCGCGGATCATAACCCATGAATTCCAGGAGGTTTTTCATCATCATGAACCGACGGCGAGCCAGGAAATTTCCCTTCATGTAATGGCATTCGCCGGGATGGCAGCCGGAGATGAGGACGCCGTCAGCGCCCCTGTGCAGCGCCTGGGCGACAAAGAGCGGATTTACCCTTCCGGTGCACATGACCCTGATCACCTTGACCGTGGGCGGGTAGGAGGTGCGGGTGGTGCCGGTAAGGTCGGCCCCCGCGTAGGAGCACCAGTTGCAGAGAAATGCCACAATGTTCGGTTCAAATTCACTCATAGCGCTCACCAAATGCCGCGATCATCGAAAGCAGCTGTTCGTCGGTGAAGGACTTCTGCTGGATGGCGCCGGAAAGGCAGGCGGCCGCGCATGCGCCGCAGCCCTTGCAGAGCACCTCGTTGACCGCGGCCACGTCGCGGGCGATGCCCCGGGTTTCGATGCGGGTCAGGCCGATGGCCTCGTAGGGGCAGGCCTCGATGCAAAATCCGCAGGCCCGGCACAGCTGTTCTTCCACCCGGGCCACCTGGGCCTCGGTCTTTACCTTGCCCTGGGAGAGGGGAATGCAGGCCCGCGCCGCGGCGCCGCTGGCCTGGGCCACGGTGTCGGGGATGTCCTTGGGTCCCTGACAGCATCCCGCGAGGAAGATGCCGTCGCTCGCCGTGTCCACCGGGCGCAGCTTGGGATGGGCCTCGAGGAAAAAGCGATCCGCCGACTGGGAAAGCTTGAGCAGGTTGCCCACCGCCGCGCCGCCGGCGCTCGGCACCATGCCCACCGCCAGCACCACCAGGTCCGCCTCAACTTCAAGCAGCTGGCCCAGCAGCGTGTCCTCCGCCTTGACCACCAGGCCGCCACCCTTTTTATAAACCTCGGCCACGTTTCCCCGGCGGTAGGTGATCCCCTCCTGCTTGACCCGGTCATAAAATTCCTCGAAGCCCTTGCCGAACGCCCGCACGTCAATATAAAAAACGGTGATCTCGGCATCGGGGAGTTTCTCGCGGATGAGGTGCGCCTGCTTGGCGGTGTACATGCAGCAGACCCGGGAGCAGTATTCATTGCCGATGGACTTGTCCCGCGAACCCACGCAGTGAACGAACACCACCTTCTTCGGCTTTTTTCCGTTGATGGCGATGGAGCCGGCGGTGGGACCGGAGGCCGAGGAAAGGCGCTCAAACTCCAGGCCGGTGATCACGTTGGGATACAGACCGTAGCCGAGCTCGGGTTTAATCACGGGGTCGAAGGCGTCAAATCCGGTGGCGACAATGATGGTGCCCACCTCAACCTCAAGGAGCTGTTCCTTTTGTTTCAGGTCGATGGCCTTCAGGTCCTTGCAGACCGGCTCGCACTGCTTGCACTCCCGGCGCAGGGTGTAGCGGCAGTAGGCGGGATTGATCACGTATTTGGCCGGTACCGCCTGGGGGAAGGGTATGTATAGGCACTTGGTCTGGGAAAGACCCATATTGAAGAGGTCCGGCATTTCCACCGGGCAGTAGGAGGCACACTGCCCGCAGCCGTTGCAGCGGTCTTCCAGTATGTAGCGGGGCTTCTTTTTGATGGTCACCTTAAAGTTGCCCACGTATCCCTTGACCGCAGCAATCTCCGCGTAGGTCAGAAGCTCTATGTTCGGGTGGTTGCCCACATCGGACATCTTCGGCGTGAGGATGCAGGCGGAGCAGTCAAGGGTGGGGAAGGTCTTGTCCAACTGCATCATGTGGCCGCCGATGCTGGGCTCCTTTTCCACCAGGTAGACCTTGAAACCGGTGTCGGCGATATCCAGCGCCGCCTGAATTCCGGCGATGCCGCCGCCGATGACCAGGGCCGAGGGCACTACGTCAACTTCCTTCTCCTCGAGCGGTTCCAGCAGGCGGGTCTTGGCCACGGTGGCGGCGAGCAGGCTTTCCGCCTTCCGGGTGGCCTTTTCAATGTCATGGTGCACCCAGCTGCAGTGTTCGCGGATGTTGGCGATCTCCAGACAATAGGGGTTCAGGCCGGCCTTCCCCAGCACCTTTCTGAAGGTGGGCTCATGCATGCGCGGCGAGCAGGCGGCAACCACCACCCGGTTGAGGTTGTGCTCCTTAACGTCGTTGCGGATCAGCTCCTGGCCCGGATCGGAGCAGAGGTAGATGTAGTCCTTGGCCACCGTTACCTGGGGAAGGGTGGCGGCAAAGCGGGCAAGCCGGCTCACGTCAACCGTTGACTGAATATTCACGCCGCAATGGCAGATGTATACACCAACCCTTGCTTTTGCCATATAATGAAATTACTCCATAACCCGGTCAACCAGCTCGATGATGTCGTGCACCTGGATCCGGTCTTCAAGGTCCGCGCTCTTCACCGCGTCCTCCAGCGTCAAGAGGCAGAAGGGGCACGCGGTTGCCAGTATTTCCGCCCCGCAGTCCAGGGCCTCCCGGACGCGGATGGCGGCGGTGCGCTCCATGGTTTCATGGGCCTCGATCCACATCCGCCCGCCCCCGCCCTCGCAGCAGAGCGCCCGTTCCCGTATGCGGTCCATCTCCACGAAGGTGACCGCGGGAATGCTCCTGAGAATGTCCCGCGGGGGGTCAAATATCTGGTTCTGCCGTCCCAGAAAGCAGGGGTCATGATAGGTCACTTTCTTTTCCAGCTTTCCGGTAAAGCGCAACTTTTTCTTTTTGATCAGCTCGGCAAGAACCTCCGTGTAGTGCCGCACCGGGATGTCCAGCCCCGGATATTCGTTTTTAAAGGTGTTGTAGCAGTGGGGTGAGGTGGTAATGATCTGGGTGATGGGAAATTGTTTGAACATCTCCAGATTCATTTCTTTCAGGGCGTCAAATGACCAGATGTCACCCAGACGCCGGATTTCGTTACCGCAGCATACCTCATCATTGCCCAGGATGCCGAAGTTAACCCCGGCGGCGCCGAGGGTTTTGGCGAGGCAGCGGGCAAGCTTATGCAGCCGGGGGTCAAAGGCCGGCGTACATCCCACATAATAGAGGGCTTCGGCATCGGCGATGCCCTTGATCTCCAGTCCGGAGGTCCACTCCGATCGCTTTTCCTGGCCGATGTTCCAGGGATTGCCGCGGATGGAAATGGACTTTAACACATCCCGCACCTTGGGCGGGACCTGACCGTCCTCAACCAGGACGCTGCGCACGCTGATGACCAGGTTCGCCGGGTCCACTTTTTTGGGACATCGTTTGACGCAGGTGGTGCAGGTGGAGCAATCCCATATCACTTCCTTGCGATGGGCGACCTCCTCGCCGGTGGAGTTGAGCATATCGTAGAGGATGCGCCTGATGTTAAAGTGCGGGGATATGGTGGAAATGGGACAGCTGCCGGTGCATTTGCCGCACTGGACGCAGGGGAAAAGCGGATCCCTCAGGATGTAGGCCAGTCGTTCTGCGGTTTCGGACATGAGTATTTCAATGTCGTCCCGGGCAACCGGGAGGCGAGGTTATTATTTTAAATCCAAAAGCGGTTTACAAACGCTTGCGGTTGGTTCAAGTATCTGAAGTATCGGCTGTGACATCCGGCCCAGCTTGGCCAGGATGTGCGGTTTCTCCTGCTGAATGCGGGGCACCAGCGACTGCATCAGTTGCCCGAGATGCCCGATGGCCGCGTAGGGGTTCCAGCAGGGGGGCAGGGGGTTCTGCACCAGGCTGAAGACGTAGTTTAAATCCTCTTCCGTATCGATCACAAAGGGCAGCGCGAAATTCATGATGTAGTCTTCATGTCGGTACCCCTCGATATAGGTGGTTTTCCACCACTGCAGATAGTCGGCGATGGCGCGGGGCAGTATTCCCGCCCGTTCCTCCCTGACCGCCGCCGCGATGGCGTTGCCCGCCTTCCAGCCGCTGATCATGGCGCCGGAGTTTTCCAGCTCCTGAGTGGATCCGGTGTCGCCGGCCAGCAGCACGCGGTCGCGGTACGGCTCGATGACCGGGGAAAACACATATTGGGCGGAGCTTAAGCATTGCTTCGGCTCGGCATGCTCAAACCAGGCGGAGAAAAACGGGTTCTCTTTCATGAAATAGTGAGCCACCTCATCCAGATTGACCCGGGGATCGAGCGATAGAAAGATCACCGTGAGATCATCGCCGTAGGGGCGGGGAAAGATGAACATGTATCCGGGGGCCACCGTCTTGTAGGTGATGCTGGAGATGAGCACGTCGGAAGCCGGGGCCTTGACATTGCTCATGTACCAGCCCTTCGCGAAGAGATAGCAGTAGGCGGTGCGGTCACGGTTGAAGCCCATCAATCGGGCGATGCTTGAATTGCAGCCGTCCGCGGCA
>CAYWLT010000200.1:0-5682 GCA_964459295.1 uncultured Thermodesulfobacteriota bacterium | reverse complement strand
ATCGCGTTAAACCAGCTTGCCACAGCGGGCTTCCGTGATATCATGGTCCACAGCCACCATCTCAGCCGACAGATAAGCGATTTTCTCGAGGGCATTGCCCGCCCGGACCTGGCCATCGGTCACAGCCATGAACCGGAACTGCTCGGCACCGGCGGGGCGATTAAAAAACTGGAGCGATTCTGGGGAAACCGGCCCTTTATCGTGGTAAACGGCGATATTCTCCACACCGTGGACCTCGCCGATGCCTACCGCGCGCATGATGAAAACGGCAGTCTGGCAACCCTGGTGCTCCACGACAACCCCCGCTTCAGCCGGGTTGAAGTGGACGAGGAAGGGGCGATTGTGGGCATCAGACATCAACGGGTACGGGAAACGAAATCAGCCACCAGCATGCTCGCCTTTACCGGCATTCACATCATATCCCCCCGGGTGCTTGATGAAATCCCCACCGGCCGCTGTGTCGACATTATTGATGTTTACCTGAAGCTTGCGGCGCGGGGAATGGACATCCGCGGCCATCGCGCCGTCAACCATTACTGGTGCGATATCGGCACGCCCGAAGACTACCATCGCGTTCACCGGGACATTTACCATAACCGCTGCCGTCCCGCAGGGATCGCCCCCGGCTCGCCGCTTGCAGCCGGCGGATCGTCCATCGGCGCCGGCGGCACTCTCAACGGATATGTCTCCCTCGGCAGGCATGCCCGCATCGGCAATAACTGCAGCATCACCGACTCGATCATCTGGGACAACGTCTCCATCGACGACCATCTCACCCTCCGCAACTGCATTGTCGGCGATGGCGTGCATGTAAAAAAATCACTTTATAATGAAATTATCATATAGATTTCCTTAAACCACATGGCAACGAACATCGATCCGGCATCACCGCCCTTTTTGTTTGTCCGCGACCACCTCGCCGGCCAGGGGATCTCCGACCGCGACATCGCCTGCGCACCGCTTGCCGGGGACGGCTCGGACCGCGCGCTCTACCGCATTGCCTACCCGGGCAATTCGGTCATCCTGGCGGTTAATGAGCATCCCCCTTCCAATGACCGGGGCGTCAATGAAAACGATTCTTTCGCCTATGTCTGCAATCACTTGAGGAGCAAGGGTTTTGCCGCTCCCGCCATCCATGCCTTTCAGAGGGAGCGGGGATGGTTTATCCTCGAGGACCTGGGAGACCTTCGCCTGCGGGACCAGGCCCTGATGCTCAAAGATGAGCCGGTACGGCTTGAAGCGCTTTACCGCCGGGTCCTGACATTGCTGCCGCTGTTGCAGGTCAAGGGCGCGGAGGGTTTTGACGCCGCCAGGATTCACAGCCCCCCCTACGATGCATTATTTGTCCGCCGCTGGGAATCGGGTTACTTCCTCCGCTGCTTTGTCGGGCAATATTGTCGCCGCAGCGCCGGCGCGGGGCGGCTGGAGGCCGAGCTCGACGAGCTGGCCGAAATGCTTGCCGCGGTTCACGGCGGCTTTTTTCTCCATCGCGATTTTCAATCTAAAAATATTATGATCACCCGCGGTGAACTGCGCCTGCTCGATTTTCAGGGAGCCCGTCTGGGCCCGCTTCACTACGACCCGGCATCCCTGCTGCTTGATCCCTATGTGGCCCTGACCGACGCCATGCGGGAAAAGCTGCTGGGGTGCTATCTCGAACAACTGGGAAAACTCGTGCCGTTCGAAATCGCCTCCTTTCTCAATGACTATTGGATTATAGCCCTGCACCGCAACATGCAGATGCTCGGCGCGTTCGCTTTTCTTTCCCTGGTAAAGGACAAGACATCCTTTACCGCCTATATGCCCGCCGCGGTGCAGAGTTTGAAGAAACTCTTAGAACAACCGATCTTCTCCCCCTATCGCGCTCTCAAAAAGCTCACGGAAGAACTATGAGACCAGCGGCCTTTTTTCGTCCGGCAAAGCTTGCATGTATTATCGGATGCATGGTGCTTCTCAATTGTCACCGGGTGACCACGCTTCCTCCCGCGCCCGCGCCTGTCCCCTGGAGGCCTTACCCCCCGCTCGTGCGTCTTGATCCCTCGGAATACCCCCAATTTATCGACAGCGGCAATCGGGATGAGCTGTGCCACGCCCTCGGTCATCAGCTTGATTATTTCGCGCGGCTTAACCGGCCTGCGGAATACCCCTTCGGCGCGGCGAGCATTTCCGCTCAAAAAATCAGGGCAACCCTCGAGGCGTTTTTAAGCATGCTCGCCGAGGAGGGGGACAACAATTTAACCCAGCTCATAAAAGAAAAATTCGACCTGTATCAATCAACCGGGGAAAGCGGAACCGGCACCGTCATTTTCACCGGCTATTACCTCCCCGAGGTGAAGGGAAGCCTCGTCGCCGACCGGACCTACCGCCACCCCCTGTACCGTCCTCCCCCCGATCTTCTGGTTCTTCAACCGCAGCCGGGAGGGCCGAAAAAGGCGGTCCGGATGGAAAACGGCAGGCAGCTTCCTTATTACACGCGGGAACAAATTGATCAGGAGGAAAGGCTGCGGGGCAAAGGCTGTGAAATTGCATTTCTGAAAGACCCCTTTGACTGCTATCTGCTCCACTTACAGGGCTCGGGTACCATCCGGCTTCCCGACGGCCGGCTGATTGCGGTCCATTTTGCCGGGAGCAACTACCATCCCTATCGCTCGCTGGGCGAGGAAATGATCAGGGACGGGCTGATTGACCGGCATCAGGCATCGATGGATTCCATACGGGCGTACTTCGCGCGGCACCCCGATAAGCTCCAGTCGTATCTCAACCGCAATCAGCGCTACACCTTTTTTACCATCGATACCGGCGTGGTATCGGGGTCGCTGGGCGTGCCGCTCACTCCGATGCGATCCATTGCCACCGACCGGCAAATCTTCCCCGCCGGGGCCCTTTCTTATATTGTTACCGCCCTTCCCTCGCCCGCGGCGTCGGCGAGCGCCGCCGCAACCCCCTGGTCGGGATTCGTGCTCAATCAGGACGAAGGGGGCGCGATCACCGGCGCGAACCGCGTGGATATCTTCTGGGGAACCGGCACCGAGGCGGAATACATGGCAAGCCGCATGAAACATCCGGGCAGGCTCTATTACCTGGTGCTCAAGGACGAGCCGGAAAAATAGCGGAACACTCCGCTTGCCAGACGGTGCCGACGGCGCGCCTGGCATAATATCATTTGCGCACCTCCCCGGCATGAGATATTATGTGGTGTATCCTTCCGAGAGGGAAGCAGATGGCTCAGCATGACTGGAAAAGCACATACCGCCACAAGCTGAAAGACCCCAGGGCCGCGCTGCAGTTCATCCGGCCGGGGGGAAGAATCTTCATCGGCTCCGGCTGCGCCGTGCCGGGACTGCTGGTTCAGACCTTGGGCGAGATGGGCGGCCGGCTGAGGGAAAACGAAATAATTCACATCCTGACCATCGGCGACACTCCCTACACCGGCGAAAAATTCCGCAACAGCTTTCGCTGCAACACCTTCTTCATCGGCAATAACACCCGCTCGGCCATCGCCGAAGGGCGGGCGGATTACACCCCGGTGCTTTTATCGGACCTGCCCCAGCTTTTCAGAAATCAAAGCATCCGCATCGATGCCGCGCTGATCCAGGTCACCCCGCCGGACGATCATGGAACCTGCGGTCTGGGGATTTCCGTCGACGTGGTAAAATCGGCGGCGGAAAGCGCCCGGCTCATCATTGCCGAGGTAAACCCGCGGATGCCGCGGACCTGGGGAGACACGCGCATTTCCGCAGACCGGATTGACGTCATGGTTGATCATGATGCCCCGCTTCCCGAGGTGCACGCCGATCCCCCCGATGAGATAGCCGAGCGCATCGCGCGCCACATCGCACGGTTCATAGATAACGGTTCAACCATCCAGATGGGCATCGGCACCATTCCCAACGCCATTATCAGGCATCTCAAAGATAAAACCGACCTGGGCGTCCATTCAGAAATGATCTCGGACGGGGTGGTGGAACTGTGGGAGGCCGGCGTGATCACCAACAAGAAAAAGACCCTCCACCCCGGAAAAATCATCACCACCTTTTGCATGGGCACCAAACAACTCTACGACTTTGTCAGCAACAATCCGCTGGTTGAATTCCATCCCAGCGAATACGTCAATAACCCCCACATCATCAGCCTGAACGATAAGATGGTGGCCATCAATTCCGCCCTGGAAATCGACCTCACCGGGCAGGTCACCGCGGAGTCGCTGGGCTATCTTTTTTACAGCGGCATCGGCGGCCAGGCGGATTTCATGCGGGGCGCCGCCAAATCGCGCGGCGGCAAGCCGGTCATTGCCCTGCCCTCCACCGCCCGCGACGGAACGGTATCGCGCATCGTTCCCCACCTGAGTGAAGCGGCGGGGGTGGTATGCACCCGGGGAGATGTCCATTACGTGGTCACCGAGTACGGGGTCGCCTACCTGCACGGCAAATCCATCCGCGAGCGTGCGATCGCGCTGATCAATATAGCCCACCCCCGGTTCCGACAGGAACTGCTCCATTTTGCCAAGGTGCGCTGTTACGTGCAGGCGGACCAGGCCTTGCCGGAAAAAGGGCGGCCCTACCCCGAGGAACTCGAGATCACCGAGCGCTTTGACCACAGCCTGGATGTGTTCTTCAGGCCGGTGAAGCAGACCGATGAGTCGCTGATGAAGGAGTTTTTTTATTCACTATCCGACAAGAGCTTTTACCAGCGCTTCTTCACCCATCGTGTCGCCATTCCCTCCAGCACCCTGCAACACATGGTCAATCCCGACTACGACGAGGAAATGGCAATCATCGGCCTGATTAAAAAGGACGATTGTGACCTGATGGTCGCCCTCGGCCGCTATTTCCTTGACCGCACCTCCAACATGGCCGAGATTGCCTTCATTGTCCGGGACAGTTACCAGACGCTGGGCATCGGCAGCTTCCTGCTTCGCTATCTGATTGATATCGCCAAAGGCAGGGGGATCAGGGGTTTCCGGGGGGAGGTGCTCAAGGAAAACAAAATCATGTTGCATGTCCTCCACCGCTGCGGCTACCCCTTGCAGAGTCAACTGATCGATGACTGCTATAGTTTTTCCATCATTTTTAAAGACTGACGACAGGTGCCCCGCCTTTTTCTTGATAATTTTTATTGACTAAAAAGGCTAATTCTGTTAAGAAGTAGAGGAAAGGTCTTGCATTAATCGTCACCGCTGTTTGAAGGAAGGATCGCAGGGGGGCTTTCCTGCTTTCGGTTGTGCGATTAAGTGGCAAGGAGGTTCAACAAATTTTTATTACAGGGGGTTAGAAGTATGGTTAATGGAACAGTGAAGTGGTTTAACGAGAAGAAGGGGTACGGTTTTTTATCGCAGGAGAATGGCAACGATGTGTTTGTGCATTACACCAGCATAAAAGCCGACGGGTTTAAAACCCTGAAAGAGGGGGATCCAGTCGAGTTTGAGGTGCAGGACGGACCAAAAGGTCCCCAGGCGATCAATGTCAAACTGAAGTAAAAATCCCGAAACGGACTGAGAGACTAATGGCGGCTTTTCAGCCTGCCATTAGTCTCTTTTTTTATCCCCATTTCTGCGCGCCGGCCCATGAAACGTCCTGTGCCCCTTCATCCCACCCGCAAGCCCTTTGCTGCATGCATTCTGCTCCTCCGTTTGCTGCAATCGGCGCCCGTCAGCCCTTAACCCATCCCTCGCCACGCATCTCC
>CAYWLT010000199.1:0-5689 GCA_964459295.1 uncultured Thermodesulfobacteriota bacterium | reverse complement strand
TCGTACTTCACGGTTGCTGAGAGCATTGATCAGTTGCGCGAGTTGCATGGGTCTACGATAGCGGCGGCTGAAAGCGAATCCAGCATTGCCTCTTGTTATTGAAGGAGCCGCCGGGCGGTGGAGACTGGTCGATGGCCATGCCGCTGCCCGAAAGCTCGACTGTAATATCACATTTGTCGGCAAGCGCAAGCGCGTCCTTCATGCTCATTCCGGTAAAATCAGGTATGGCGTCTTCCATGACGCCGCCGCTCAGGGAAACCTCCTGATAGCTCACCGGATTGATAAATGCCTGATTCGCCACCGTCGCCGCCGGAGCGGGGCTCTTGACAAGGGCCAGCCGACCGGTGACCGGTGCGATGTTTAAGTAGGATATGAGGGTATTGGCAATCTCCTTGAATACCGGCGCGGCCACCACGCCGCCGTATTTCACCCCTTCGGGCTCGTCAATCACCACCAGGATGGCCACCTGTGGCTTCTCCGCCGGGAAAAATCCCATGAAAGAGCTGGTCATCTTGTGGGCGGAATAGCGCTTTGTTTCCCGGTCAACCTTCTGAGCGGTCCCGGTTTTACCGGCAACCGCATAGCCGTCAATGAATGCCTGGGTGCCGGTGCCGCCTTCCTCCACCGCGGACTTGAGGATGGAAGCGACCTGACGCGCGGTTTCAGGACTGATCACCCGGCCCGCGCTTTCCGGCCGTATCTCCTTGATAATGGTCCCCTGATCATCAAAGATGGTTTTAACCAGGTGCGGCTTCATCATCATGCCGTCATTGGCAATGGCCGACATCGCGGTTATCAGCTGAATGGGCGAGGTGGACACACCCTGGCCGAAGGCAATGGTTCCGAGCGCGATGCGCGACCACTGCTCCGGCGGCGCCAGCATGCCGCTGTTTTCTCCCGGCAGATCAATGTGGGTTTTGCTGCCGAAACCGAATTTCCTGATATAGCTGTAAAACTTCTGTTCTCCCAGGGTCTGGGCAATTTTGCAGGCCCCGATGTTGCTGGAATACTTGATCACCTCTTCCATGGTCAGCGAACCGTATTTGTGCACGTCGTGGATGATCCTGCCGCCGAACGGGTATGCGCCGTTTTCGCAGAAATAAACATCCTGGGGGCGGGTGGTCTTTTCCTCCAGGGCGGAGGAGGCAAGAAACGCTTTAAAGGTCGATCCCGGTTCGAAGGAATCGGTAACCGCCCGGTTTCGCCACTGGTGCGGTTGATAATCCCAAAAGGAATTTGGGTTGTAGGTGGGGCGGACCGCCAGCGCGAGAATCTCCCCGGTGCGCGGTGCCATCACGATGACGGTTCCCGCCTGGGCCCGGCATTTTTTGATGCCCTCTTCCAGCGCTTTCTCGGTAACGTGCTGAATGGTCTGGTCAATGGTAAGCTGCAGGTTGTATCCCTTGGTGGCGTCCTCCTGCCTGATGCTGGTTAAGTAAATATTCCTCCCCCTGGCGTCGCGGGAAAGCAGGATTGCGCCGGGTTTTCCATTTAGGTAGCGGTCATAGCTGAGCTCGATTCCCTCCAGCCCCTTTGGATCAATCCCGGTAAACCCCAGGCAGTTGCTGGCCAGTTCCCGGTTGGGGTAAAAGCGCCGGCTTTCCTCCGAGAATCCGATTCCTTCCAGATGGAGGCTTTGAATCGCCTGGGCCTGGGCGGGAGAGATCCGCCGCATCAGCCAGACAAACGGGCGGTCGGAGGTTATCTTGCCGAGCACGAATTGATAACTGCACTTGAGTATGGGGGCAAGTTTTTTTGCCGTCTCCTTGGCGTCCTTTACCTCGGCAGGACGAACGTACACCGAGTCTACATCGAGGCTGACGGCGAGCTCCCTTTTTTCCCGGTCATAGATGGTTCCCCGCTTGGGAGGCAGGGTGACGTATTTGCGGTATTGCTTGTTCAGAAGCTCGGTGCAGCGTTCCTTTTCGAGGATCTGCAACTGGTATGACCTGAGCATGATGATGGAGAACAGGCCGATAAAGCACAGCAGGATCAGGGTGACGCGCAACTTGAGAAATCGCCGTGAGCATCTCGTTTTCATTGCAGGTGCACCATTTGTTGAGGTTCCGGATTGTTCAGGCCAAGCCGGCCTTTGGCAATCTTCTCGATGCGTGAGAGCGACTTGAGTGAAGCACCTTCAATTTTCAGCCCTTTGTTGATTTTTAAGAGCTGCTTCTGCTCATCCTTTGCCCGGGAGATCTGATACCCCACGCTGGTAACCTGAAAACGGGACCATACCAGGAAAATCAGGCTGCAGACGAGCACGGCAACTCCCAGGGAGGTGGTCACTACCGCCCTTCCTTTCCTCCTGGCGTACTGCGGTCGATAGGGTGATGCCGGTTGTGTGGTCATACGGTTACAGTTTTTCCGCCACCCGGAGCCTGGCGCTGCGGGCCCTCGGGTTATGCCGCAGCTCTTCCGGCTGTGCGGTTATGGGTTTTTTGGTTATGACCCGCAGGGCCGGCGCCTCTTCCCGCCCGCCGTCGCAACCGGCCTCGTCGAGGTGACGGCCCCGCGCCCGCCGGTTTATTGCCTGCTTGACGATTCTGTCTTCCAGGGAATGGAAGGAAATAACGCATATTCTTCCACCGGGTGCGAGCAGGTCAATGCCGTCCGCCAGGACCCGCCGGAGGTTGTCCAGCTCGTGGTTGACCGCGATGCGCAGGGCTTGAAATGTTCTGGTTGCGGGATGAATGGTTCTCGAGCGGAAGCGGGGAGGGATGCTCTGGATGACCAGGTCGCGCAAGGTCGCGGTATCGGCAACCGGCCCTTGTTTGCGCCGGGCAATGATGGTTCTGGCAATCCTTGACGCCCAGCGCTCTTCTCCATAGGTGTGAATAATCTCTTTCAGTTCCGCCGCCGGGAATGTGTTGACGATATCGTAAGCGGTAGTGGACAGGGCGGTGTCCATTCTCATGTCGAGAGGTCCCTTGAGTTGAAAACTGAAACCCCGCTCGGGATTTTCCAGTTGCTGCGAAGAAACCCCCAGGTCAAGCAAGATTCCGTTAACTTTTTCTATGCTCAGTTTTTCCAGAACGGACCGCAGGGCGGCGAAGTTATCCCGCACAATAAAGACTTTTTCAGAAAATTGCCTCAGTCGGACGCGCAGCCGGTTAACCGCGTCACTGTCCCAATCAATGGCTATGAGTTGCCTGATGGCAGGATGATCGGTCAGTATGGTGAAAGCATGACCGCCGCTTCCCGCGGTTGCATCAACATATATTCCATCAGCCCGGCAGTTTAAAAAGGCTATCGCTTCTACCGGGAGAACCGGAAGGTGCAGTGTCTCCATGCGATACGGAATTAGAAACCCAGCTTGGCCAGAAATTCCCTTCCCTTGATCTCGCTGAATTTTTCCTTGGCAACCAGAAACGTTTCTTCCCAGCGCTGTTTGTCCCAGATCTGGATGCGGGAGCCCATGCCGACGAATACCACATTTTTCTCCAGCCCCGCATATTCTCTCAGGTTGGGCGGGATGAGTATCCTTCCCAGCTTATCCACGGAGCATTCGCTTGCGCCCGCGATGAAAAACTGCCCAAAAATTTCCACCTCGGGCTGCATGATCGAGAGCTGGTTATATTTTTCTTCAAGGGTAACCCACGCGTCATAGGGATATGCCAGCAGGCAGCTGTCATAATTGGTAATAATAAGTTGATCGTTATAGTGGGTGCTGATGATCTCCCGATACCTGGCGGGCAGGCTTACCCTTCCTTTATCGTCGACTGTATGGTAAAATTTGTTCCTGAAGTTGCCTTTAATGTCATTCATAACACTTCTTCCCACTTTTTCCCACATTGCGCCCAAGTTTACTCGTCAGGTAAATTGATGTCAAGCTAAAAAAAAGGATAAAATAATTAAATTTTCACAAGTTAAACAAATATCAATATATTGTATACAAGGTGTTAAAAAACACTATATGTAGTTTAATGTTTTCATTGCCACGGGCGGCTTGGAAAACACACTAATCAACATCGCATATATTCTCCTCGGCTTGGTTATAGTTAATGAAAAAAATTTTATTAAAAAATATTGAAAGTGGCTTATAAGAGTGTTAATTAGATTACCTGTTTTTATGCATGATTTTTGGGACTGTTCACAATGTTCCCTGTTTTGAGCAAGGAGCTGGTGCAACGCCTCGCTGTAACCGGCCGTGATTAACCGGCGCGGTCGTGCGGGAATGAAAGAGATAGCCCAAAACATTTATCTTATCAGCCGGGAAGCCTGAGCTATTATCTGCCTTCCGGCAAGGCGCTCTTGACCGGTGATGCCCTGAGCGGAGCCCCGGAATTGAAGCTGCCGCGGCGGCCGGGCTGCACCGATGACGGAGACGATGTGAAGACGGTGAGCCGGCTGGCGGAATTGGATTTTGATCTTTGCCTGTTTGGTCATGGTGAACCATTGCTGCGCAAGGCCTCACAAGCGGTGCGGCGGCTGGTGTATTCCGGGCGATCGTGAGCCGGAGTGAAGGGATAAAAGGATAGCGGAAAGGAGAGTCTTATGTTCTGGGAAGCTGATGCGGAAAAGCGATTTGATGTGCTGCCGGTGCCCCCGGTAATGAAACCGTATGCCCGGCTGCAGGCTGAAAAAATTGCCAGAGGCAAAGGTCTCACCCGGGTTAACGAGGAGACGATGTGGGAAACCGAGAAGGTGTACCGGGATTTTGTGGGCGAGGAGAAAACGGAGCAGTTGCGGGCGTATCTGGCGGGGGAGGGGCCTGAGCCGCCGATGATGGAGGAGCTTTTTTTCGATGATGAGCAGGCGCTTTACCACATCGATGTCTGCTACACAAAATACGGCGAAAACAGCGACCTGGTCAGAAATGAACTGGTAACCATGATGCGAGCGCTGCGATCGCTGATGCAGGAGGAGCGTCTTACCGAGACCATGGCCGATCTCGCGCCGGTCGCGCTGCACGGCGCCAGCCGGTTCACCGTCGGCATGACCGGATGTCCCAACTGCTGCGTGAGCCCCTACCTCAAGGATTTCGGGATTATCATGCAGCACCGGGTGGGGATAACCGATGCCGAATGTTCCCAGTGCGGGGTCTGCCTGAATATGTGCATGGACCGTGCAATCCGGCTCACCGATACCGGTCCGGTTATCGACCGGTCAATCTGCGCGAACTGCGAGCTGTGCGCGCGCGATTGCCCCACCGGAACGCTGGTGGTCAATCAGCGGGGTTACCGGGTGATTGCCGGCGGCGCCGGCGGCCGCCATCCCCATCTGGCGGCTACGGTGGAGGACTTTGTCGATCGTGAGCGGGTGCTGGCGCTCTTGCGAAACGCGATCGCGCGGTTGCGCCATGCCCGGCCGGGGGAGTCACTGCGGGACATTATCAGTCGGGAAGGTATCGAGGTGCTGCGCTGAACAACGCATGGATAAAGGCTCCCGACGGCCGCCCCGAGCCGGCCGGTGATTGAAAAATCCATTTGCTTCACGGCTCACGGTGGAAGGGGCTTTTGGCCGCCTGAAGAAAATTGCTTTTTTAACAGCCGGTTAGTTGTCTGATGTATACGGCGCCCGCACCGGGCAGACCTTGACGCAGATGGTGCACTCGGTGCAGATTTCGCTGTCGATGGTAACAACATCGTTGATCATGCTGATTGCTATGACCGGGCACAGGTCAATGCAACCGCCGCAGGCCACGCACTTGCTTGTATCGATGGTTACCATGAACGCACTCCTTTCT
>CAYWLT010000198.1:0-5692 GCA_964459295.1 uncultured Thermodesulfobacteriota bacterium | reverse complement strand
TTGTGACTCAAGGGGGGGTCGGCCGCAAATCAAATGGGTGTTTTTCAATTGCCGGCAATAATAAGCTGTTCCACTGAGGGATTGCGGAATACGTCTATTTTCCACCGCGTCAGCACGGTTGGGGTGTCGACAAGCGGCAAGTCATAGGATTTTGGATCCTACATTCGGAGGTTCGAATCCTCCCACCCCAGCCATATTTTTTCGCGAAATGCGGTCATTGGTCCGGTTCAGTTTCACCTGCCGGGGTTCGCCGGGCAGGCAACCGGCCGTGATATTACTATTGACATACAAAAAAAATTTGTATATAAGCATGCACTGGTTCAAAGGTCATAACCTTATAATTTCCATACTTACAGGGATTCACGGTGTTAAATAATATCAAGATACTGTCCGGTAATTCTAATATCCCGCTTGCCGAAAAAATCTGCAAGTACCTCAATATGCCGCTGGGCAGGGCCAATGTCAAACAGTTCGGCGACGGCGAAATCCAGGTGGAGATTGAAGAAAATGTGCGGGGAATGGATGTCTTCGTGGTGCAATCGACCTGCACGCCGGTCAATTCCTACCTGATGGAGCTGCTGATCATGATGGACGCCATAAAGCGGGCGTCGGCGGAGAGAATCACCGCGGTGCTTCCCTATTATGGGTATGCTCGCCAGGACCGAAAGGTAGCCCCGCGGGTGCCCATCACCGCAAAGCTGGTCGCTGACCTGATCACGGTCGCGGGAGCAAACCGGCTCCTTACTATTGATTTGCACGCGGGTCAGATACAGGGTTTCTTCAACATTCCGGTGGATCACCTCTACGCCGCCCCGGTCATGATAGATTTCATCAAGCAGGAATATGTCAATGACCTGGTCATCGTTTCCCCCGACGCAGGCGGGGTGGAAAGGGCGCGCGCCTTCGGCAAAAGGCTTGGCGCAAGCCTGGCCATCATTGATAAGCGAAGATCACAACCCAACGAATCTACGGTAATGCACATCATTGGAGAGATAAAGGGCAAGACCGCCCTCCTGCTCGATGATATAGTGGATACCGCCGGTACGCTCACCCAGGCAGCCGATGCCCTTCTCAAGGAGGGAGCAAAAAAAGTCGCCGCCTGCTGTACCCATGCAGTGCTTTCAGGACGTTCGCTGGAGAAAATCAACCAGTCCGCTTTGGAAGAAGTGGTTGTGTCCGATACCATTCCTCTCATGCCGGAAGCACAATCCTGCAAGAAAATAGAAGTTCTCTCGGTGGCAAATTTGCTCGGCGAAGCTATCAAGCGGATTCATAACAACGACTCGGTCAGCTCACTTTTTGTATAAACAATCCCACACGGTCATTGAGTAAGGAGCATCCATGGCAGAACAGGAAATATTAAAGGCAACCGCTCGCACGGCAACCGGAAAAGGGGTGGCAAGAAGATTGCGCGGCAAGGAAATGCTTCCGGCAGTCGTCTACGGCCATAAAACCGCTGCCATCCCCCTCGCCATCAAATTAAAGAACTTGCAGAACCTCCTGGGCTCGGGTAAAAGCGAGCGGAAGATCTTCCTCCTCTCCATTGAAGGTAATGGCGAACCGGCGGAAAAGACGGTCATGATCAAGGAAATTCAGGTTGATCCGGTGAATCGGTGCTTCCTGCACGTCGATTTCTTCGAGGTCGCCATGGACGAAGAAGTAACCCTCTCTCTTCCCATCCGGCTCACCGGCACTCCCGCCGGGGTACTGGTCGGCGGCGTGCTGCAACAGGTCAAAAGGGAACTTAGCATCCGGTGCCTGCCTTCCCAAATCCCCGACAGCCTGGAGGCGGATGTCAGCTCTCTTGCCATCGGCGATTCAGTCCACCTCAAAGACATGCAATTGCCGCCGGGCATAAAGATTTTTGACGATCTGAATACCACCATCGCGACCATGCTCGCGCCCACTATTGAAAAAGAAGTCGCCAAGGAAGCGGCGCCTGAAGCGGAAGCCGCGGGAGCTGCCAAGGCGACCGAAGAAAAGAAGTCGGCTGAAGAAAAGGAGAAAAAGCCCGAGAAGGAAGAGGGTGGTAAAAAGTAAGCCCATAATCCGGGTACAGGTGTGGAACTCATTGTGGGTCTCGGAAACCCGGGAAAGGAATACGAGGCGAGCAGGCATAATGTCGGTTTCCTTGTTGTGAACCGGCTGGCCCGGACCAACGGCATACCTCTCGATGAAAGAAAATACAAGAGCCGCTGGGGTCGTGGGGCAATCGCAGATCGCCCCGTAATTCTCGCCAAACCCCGCACTTTCATGAACGCAAGCGGCGACGCGGTAAGGCTGCTTGCCGCTTCATTCTCCCTCACGGCGCACCAGCTTATAGTAATCCACGATGATTTAGATCTCCCCTTTGGAAGAATCAGGATCAAGGAAAAAGGAGGCCACGGAGGCCATAAGGGCATACAGTCGATCATCCATGCCGTTGGCAGCGGCGGTTTCCGCAGAATCAAGATCGGCATCGGAAGGCCGCCCGGAGGGATTGACGCCGCGGACTATGTCCTGCAGCCGTTTGACGCGACCGAGAGACAATCCCTCGGCGAGGTAGCCGCGGCTGCACAGCAGGCAGTTGAACTTCTCTTGCAAGAGGGCCTGCCGGCGGCAATGAATCGTTATAATCGCAGCGGTACATGACTTATGAAACGGAGGTTATGCGCATGAAGAAAGCGGCTGGATTATTCTGGCTGGTTGTCCTTTGCCTGTTATGCTCACTCGGATGCGGTGAAAGAGCGTCCAGGATGCGCTTGAAATTCAGGCCGGGCGATGTTTACAAATACAAAGTCACCCAGGATTCTACCAACATCACCGAGTTCATGGGCAGGAAAATGGAGATACCGTGCAAGATCGAAGTCACCCTTACCCAAAAGGTGGACCGGGTCGACAAGGGGGTTGCGGACATCACCATCACCTGCGATACCTACGACATGGAGATGAATATCGGGGGCAAGACGATACCGAACGCGATGGGATCTTCGATGGCGGGAAAGCAGACACCCATGAAGCTGAGCGAGAATGGCGAGGTAATCGAACCGAAAGGCCTTCAATCCATGGTTACGCTCCAGGGACTGGGCGCCGATATCAATAATGTATTCTTCAGCCTCTACCCTAAATTTCCCGACCGGAAGCTCAAGATGGGCGATACCTGGACTCAAAGAGAAGAGCTGCCCCAGTCGCCGATGAAGGTTATCGTGGAATCCAAGTACACCTACACCAAGCGTGAGGAAAAGAACGGCCACTCCTGCGCAGTGTTAGACTACACCATCGTCATGGATGTTCAGGGCAGTGATGAGGCTGTGAAAATGAAAGGATCCGGTACCGGCACGGGCCAAACGCATGTTGCCGTCGACAAAGGGATCATCGTGGAAAGCAAGGTCGAAATGGATCTCAAAATGTCCGTAGCTGCCCCGCTGCCCATGGGAGAACAGGAAATCCCCACCACCACACATCAGACAATCGTGATGGCCCTTATGACATAGGCGGCCGTCGCAAAAGTTCATTCGGCAATATAAATTCGCTTGCCATCCTCCAGCCTGCCCAGGTCTTCCCAGGCCTTCTTTGCAAACTTCGACTGCAAGGGCTGCTTCAGGGACATCCGGTAGAAATAAAGCGCCTTGTCTTTATACTCGCCCGCTTTCTCCGGGTCTTGCAGGTTTTGTTGCCGTGCAAAGGCCGCAATCTCATAGAGCACATGAAACCGGTATCCGATTTTGTAGTAAATCTCCGATTTGAGCGAGGTGGTCGGATATTTTTGGAGAATCTTTTCCATGTGCGCTATCTCTTCCAGGGGGGCTTCCGGCAATCCCCGATAATCGCATGACCAGGCAATGAGGTGGTATTCCCCCTCATCGGCATACATGCTCTCGGGAAACCGTTCCATCATTTGCCGGTAGTGGGTAAGATTGTACTGCAATCCGCAGGGGGTATCGACCCAGCATTCATAATGGCCATACTTTTTCATGAACTGCTTTCTGGCCTCGTCCGCCGGCATGCCCTCATCTAGCGGCTGGTAGTAGCCCGGTTTCAGGAGACCCTCAAAGGCCTCACCCAGCTTGAGCAGCACAATATCGGTCGCTTTCGATTTGGGGAATTTTTCTAAAAAGCATCGACAGGCGATGATCGTCTCCTCATAAACCCGGCCATCCGAAAATTCGGCGATCTTTAATAAAAGAGTTTCTTCCTCCCCCGGTTTCATCTCCAGCGAAGGCAAAAATATGCAGGCGCTGCCGCACCATAAGAGCAGGAGGAGGAAAATGGTCTTATGCCTCCAAATTGATGTGCGAAGTATTAGCCTGTTCATTGGTTGCCCCGTTTGCCGGTTGTGCTGATAAAGGTTACAACAAGTCATAAATCCAAAGCACCAAGAATAGGAAAGATAACAGATGAACTGCTTTTTATCTTGACCGTGGACTATGGACTACTGCATCCTGTTCCAATGTAGCACGCCCGGCCGCAACAATCAACTTCTATTGATTTTAATGGGGCTCTCGCTTCCACGCTTGTATAAACAGCACCATTGTGGTATTATTTGTTGTCGATAGAACGAACTGCACTATGACCGAAAAACTTATTTGTCAGAATAGGAAGGCGCGGCACGATTACCACATCCTTGATACCTGCGAAGCGGGTCTTGTGCTTCAGGGAAGCGAGGTAAAATCGTGCCGGGCGGGAAAAGCCAACCTCAAGGACGGTTACGCCCGAATAAAGGATGGTGAGATTTTTCTCATCAATGCGCACATCAGCCCTTACGACTATGCGCATCAGTTTAACCATGCTCCCCTGAGACAGCGGAAGCTGCTTTTTCACAAGAGCGAAATTAAAAAGCTCTACGGGAAAATAAAGGAAAGAGGGTTAACCCTCATTCCCCTGAAAATGTATTTCAAAAACGGCAAGGTCAAGGTTGAAATGGCTTTGGCCAAGGGTAAAAATCCACATGACAAGCGTGAGGATATAAAGAAAAAGGATTTTGCCCGCGAAGCGGAACGAGAATTCGGAGGTAGAAAGATAAAAGGGAGGATGTAGGGGGAAACAAATCCTAAGCACGAAATCCTAAATCCCAAACAAATCCAAATGACCAAAATTCAAAGGATGCAAACAGACAAAATCAGTGGTCAGCCGGGGTTTGGAACATTTGATATTTGGATTTTGAATTTGTTTAGAATTTAGTGCTTCAAATTTCGGATTTCCTCAAACGAAAGGGGGCGAAACGGTTTCGACGGGGATAATTGAAGCTTAAGGGGCATGCCGAGCTCTCCATCATCTCGTTAAACGGGTGGAACTAAACATAATCGCAAACGATTATGATTTTGCCCTTGCTGCCTAACTAGGCAGCAAGCGTCCTTGCAGTCTTTGCCCGCGGGGCTGTAAAGGATGTCGACTCAGCGGGATAGTTCTCACCTCTTGCTCGTGGGGGTGCGAATGAAGCTCTTCATGGGCTAGCCGCGTAAGAATCCTGCCTGCGGGAGTCGTGCGGGGTGAAACACAAAACTCAGGCTACGCATGTAGAACTTTAAGTGGAGTATTTCCGGACGCGGGTTCGACTCCCGCCGCCTCCACCATTAAAAACACAATAAGTAGTATTAATAATGCCCTAATATACAATATAAAGTATGTTAGGGTTTTATTTATTACTTATAAAATACTTGCAAAAATTGGGTGACTATCAAGATAGTATTTTAAACCTATGCAGATTAATCTG
>CAYWLT010000197.1:0-5711 GCA_964459295.1 uncultured Thermodesulfobacteriota bacterium | reverse complement strand
TCTATCTACACCCATGTAAAAAAGAGACTTGCTTTTCAACATAGAAGAATGACAATAACGGGAATTTCTTCATTATGACACAGTCTCTTGGGGGAGAGGGTTGGGGTGAGGGGGACATAAAGCGGCAGATTATGCGCGGACGCAAAAGAGTGCGTCCCTCCATGGCCGGCTTTCATAAAACATTACTCCCGAACGACTCTCTTTTATCCTTTGAACCTCTCAGAAAAAGGCGTAGGGGCAACCTCCCCGTGGCTGCCCCATAATATTCGGGCAGGCACAGGGGCCTGCCCCTACTCATTCTATGTAAAAACAAGAAAAAAATGGGACACAAGATCTATGACACACTATGAAGCAACTCTTTCCCCTGCACCCTGTACCCTGACCCCTCTTTTTAGGATTTAGCCTGCCCGGTTAAATTTATTTAATAAGGCTGCTCCTGATTTCGAGCTTATCTTCCCACTTGCATCCTGCATCTTGTATCCTGAATCCTCCATCGCCCATCTCACATCCCGCATCTCAGATCGAACATCGTATCCACGTTACCCTGTCATTAGCTCCTTGAGCTTGTCTCTGAACGCGGGAAGCACCTTTTTCCAGTCGCCGACCACGCCAAAATCGGCATAATTGAAGATGCTGGCCTTGGGGTCTTTGTTGATGGCGATGATCTTCTTGGCCTGGGCGCAGCCGCTCAGATGCTGGATGGAACCGGAAAGAGCTACGGCAATATAAAGATCGGGGTTGACAATTTTCCCGGTAATCCCCACCTGCAGGTTGGAGGGCACCCAGCGATTATCGCAGGGAGGCCGTGACGCGCCGACCGCCCCTTTCAGCAGCGCTGCCAGTTCCTGCAGCTGCTTGAAGCCCTCGGCGTTGCCGATGCCTCTTCCTCCGCTCACCACGACCGTGGCATCTTCCAGCCGGATCCCCCCCTCATCTTCCGTGACCTTTTTCAGCAACGTGGTTCTGATGGCCACGGGGTCCAAGCCGGCAGCAATGGCAACGATTTCTCCCTGTCTTGACGCATCGGGCTCGGGAGGCTCAATGACCTTGTCCCGCACCGTGGCTATCTGCGGATATGCATCACTGGTGAAGGTGGCCTGGGCATTGCCTCCGAAGACATTCTTAATGCGCAGCAGCCGCCTGGTCTCAGGATCGATGGCAAGGCCGACGCAATCAAGCGTGGCGGTGGTCTCCAGCCTGAAGGCCAGCATGGGCGCCAGATCACGACCGATTGACGTCTGTCCCATGATGAAGATTCGGGGCATCACCTGCCGCACCACGCTTTCCATCACCGACACATAGGCATCGGTCTGATACTCCTTCAGCAGCGGATCATCGACAACAAATACTCTATCCGCCCCCAGGGCGACGGCGTCCTGCGCGAAAGCGCCCACCCCGCTTCCGACCAGTACCGCGCATAATTCCTGCCCCAGGTCATCAGCCAGCCGCCTGCCGAAGCCCATCGCCTGATGGGTGATGGAAGGCAATTTCCCTTCGCTGATCTCGCAATAGATCATGACCCCTTTATAGTCTGCCATACGATGTACCTTTACGTTAAGTTTTATTGCTGTTGTTTGTCATTCCCCGACTTGATCGCAGGATCCACAATGCAACCAAATTTTCTGGATTCTGCGGTCAAGCCGCAGAATGACGGTTTTTAAACAAAAAACTGAATTAAGGGAACCTCTAATTATTCATTTTCTTGTCATTCCCCGACTTGATCGGGGAATCCATGTGTTTGATTTTATGGATTCCCGCTTTCGCGGGAATGACAGAGAGAGGTTGTATGGTGAATTATTAGAGGTACCCTTCAAATATAGTTGCGCGACTGTCAACAAACTTGCTTCGCTTGGAGGCAAGGGGTTTCAACCATACCCGACAACAATACATTTCAACAGCCGGTCAGATCAGCCCGGCCTCCCGCATTTTCAAGGCCAGATTGGCTCCGGCCGCCTCCGGCGTTTCACCCTCAATCAACCGGCACTCGCTTTTGCGCGTCGCCGGAGGGACGAGGCTAACCAGGTTTAATCGCTGCAGCCGGGATACATCAACCCCCAGATCCTGCCCGGTGCGAACGGTGATGGTCATCTTCTGGGCGGCCATGACATTCTTCAGGCTGGGATATCGAAGATCGCCGATTTCGCTGCTCGCGGTAACCAGGGCCGGCATGGGGGCCTCGACGGTTTCAATGCCGTCGGATACCACCCGATCCACCATCACCTTCCCGCCGGCGGGTTCTATTTTGCAGGCAGCGGTAATGCACGGGATCTTCAGCAGCTCGGCTATGCCGGAGCCGACCTGGCCGGCATCGGTGTCTGCCGCCTGTCTGCCGCAGAGGATGAGATCATATTCGCCAGCCTCCTTTATGGCGGCGGCCAATAAGTGAGCGGTCGCATAACTATCAAGCCGTTCAAAGGCATTGTCTTCCAGCAGGATCAGCTCATCAGCTCCCACCGCCAGCGTCTTCCGCAAGACCGCCTTGGCCAGGTTTCGCCCCGCGCTGATGACGGTTATCCGGGCACCCTGCCCATCCTTTATCTTGAGTGCCGCCTCCAGCGCATTCTCATCGAAAGGACTTAAAACCGGCGGGGTTCCCTGGGGCGGTATTACCCGCTTTGCCTCGGTGTCTACTTTGGTGCCCGAAGACGAAGCCGACGGGTCAGGCACCTGCTTCATACAGACAATGATTCTCATGTCGCTTAACTCCCTTTGGTTCACTGAACTACCCTCGCCTATAAGACGACGGGTTCAAAAATTAGTTGATTTAAAGCAACTGATCGTCATCCCGCGACTTGATCGCAGGATCCACGTTTTAAGTTGTCATTTCGAAGGAGCCTGCGGTGACTGAGAAATCTTATAAGATTTCTCACGAAGTTTATCCTGAGCGACACACTGAAGATTCTTCGCTGCGCTCAGAATGACTCAGCGAAGGATTTGAAATGACAGTGTTTCTAATACAAAGAGAAACAGGGATTACATTTATTCCAAATCGATTGTCGAATTAAACAGAGGGAAGCTCCGCAGTTTCAGAACTCTCATCTTTTCCTTGTGCAGGCTCCGCCCCCCAGAAATAGTTGCCGCTGCCGACCCCGTTGGGATCGAGCGCTTCCTTGAGCTTGCGCTGCCACCGGTATTCCGCTACTTTTGCCAGCTTCTGCGCGCGAAGCCGTTCGTCGGCATGGGTGGCCCGTGCCAGCCCCAGCAGCATCCCTCCGGGAGGCCTGCCTTGCGCGGCTTTCAGCCTATCCCCTTCGTCGGACACCTCAACCGCCGCCTTGGCTGAATCGGGATCCTGGGGATCATAGAAAAGAAAGTCTTCCCATCCGGTGACGCCCCCGCCGCCCTGGCCTGATACCGGTCCCATCGCCTGATCGCCGGCATCGGCTATTCTGCCTGCATATTTCTTCAATAATGCCTTGCCGGCCTCGATTTCCCCCGATGCCCACACGTCGGGAGATGCAACCGAATTATAAGTATCAATGAAGCCTCCGGTGGCGGTAAAATTGAGATTCTTGAAGCACAGCTTGATCATGAACAAAAGCACATACCGCTGCAGGTCCGGCTCATCCACCGCCGCGATGTTCCATCCTCCGGTCTCGCGCAGGATCTGGTCCAGGACCTTGCGCTGATATTCTAGGTCCCGCGGCGTCATGCCCGCCAGGATAAGCTGAAAATTCCGCCGCATTTCCTCGGCAAGCTTCTGCACCTCCGGCTCTTCCAGCAGCTCCTGCAGGTCGCAGAGCTGGCGGGTGGGGTCGGTTACTATTTTCAGGAAGGCCGCCTGCAGCTCATCGCCCCACATGACGAACTGCCGGTGCGCGATATATCCTATCTCCGAATCATAGATTCGGTAGATGGCGTCGGCATAGGCCTGCCAGCTGGGGAAGGCCGGGAAGGCAGCTCTAAAAAGGTCCTCGGGAAGCGGTGACCCGTAGGACGGCACGGTGCCTTCAATGGGCATTACCGCCGGGCCGGGCCAGTGCACCAACCGAATGGCAATTTTGGTCACGACCCCCCAGCCGCCTGAACCGCCCAGGGCGCCCCTGATGATCCCCTGGGTGCTCGGTCCCGGCCCCGCCGCGCAGAACCAGCCCAGACCGGACCCCAGTGATCCGGTCCTGAGTATTTCCCCGGTCGGCATGACCCACTCAATCGAGAGGATGCTGTCCTGAGGGGAGGCAAAATAGATGCAATCCGGTCCACCTCCCTGAAAGCAGCAGGCATTGGCCAGCACTGAGGTGCCGGCGCCGGCGCCGCTTATATGATTGTTCAAACCCCGCTTCATGGCTTCGGCCTGGAGCTGGCCGGCCACCACATACGGCTCAACCACCGCAAACATGTTTTGTTCGTCTATTTCCAGTATGTGATTCATCCTCCGCAAATCCAAAAGGATTTGATCCTTGGCGGGCGGCGCGGCCCAGGGCCCCCAGCCGGTGCTGTAGACATGAAACCGCAGTTTGTAGCGGTTACAGGCCTTGACGATGGCCTGGACCTCCTCGGCGCTGCCCGGCACCAGCACCGCCTCGGGCCGGTCAAAGAACTTGCTTCCGCCGGACACGTCCGACACCAGCTCCGCCATCCATTGATAGGCATACGCGTGCAGCGTCGCCGGCTCCTCGGTGATATTGCCCGGCCCCACAATGGCTTCCAATGCCTCATATACTTCCCGCGATAGTGCCATGGAAAACTCCCTCCCGTCAGAGTGCCTCTCGCACCAGATCTACAATGTCATACACTTTCATCGCGCCGCTCCGGTCGGCAATGGCGTCGGTGAAATTTCGCTCGCAATGGGGGCAGGCGCTCACGATCGCCTCCGCCCCGGTGAAGGCCGCCTCGTCAATCCGCTCTCCCGCGGTCCACGACGAAAACTCCGGATACCGCTCCCGCACCCCGGCGCCGGCGCCGCAGCACCAGGCATATTCCCGGTTTCGCTCCATCTCCACCAGCGTGATGCCCGGGATGCTCTTGAGCAGATTCCGCGGCAGGTCATACACGCCCGCAGCGCCGTTATAGCGTGGCTTTCGCGGCTCGTAGATCAGGACCTGGCCGCGGATTTTCTTCTGCTCTCCGCTCCACGGCACATGCGGTTCACCTCGTCTCCCCAGGTGGCAGGGATCATGATAGGTGATGGTCATGGGAACCTTTTTGGTGAATTTTATCTTTCCCTCTCTGATAAGCCGGTCAAGAAATTGCGTTATGTGCAGGACCTCGAACTTGAAATTCATCTCGGAAGGATAAAGCCGCTTGAACGCATGGTATCCGTCGGAGCAGGCGGTCACCACCGTTTTAACCCCCGCCGTGGTCCAGGCATCAATATTATTCTCGGCGTACTTGAGAAATTCCCCCCGGTATCCCATGTCGCACACCCGGCCGCCGCAGCAGTTCTCGTCCCGTCCCAGGATGCCCACATCAACCCCGGCATCCCGCAGCAGGGTCACCGCCGTCCGGGGTATTCTCCACAGCTCCTCATCATAGCTGAAGCGGCACCCGGCGTGGAAAACAACCTCACCCTTCTCCTGGGTCAGGTCTTTCACGTCCAGCCCCTCGGCCCACTTGCCGCGCTCGGCCTTGGGCATCATCATGGTGTTGTCCTCCTTGCGGAGGTTATCGATGAGGGGGATGTCCTGGAAGGGGAACTGGCCGTCGTCAATCAATTTAAAGCGCAATTGGCGCATCACCTCCACCGGCTCCAGATCATAGCGGCACACCTT
>CAYWLT010000196.1:0-5735 GCA_964459295.1 uncultured Thermodesulfobacteriota bacterium | reverse complement strand
CTGGTGGGTTCGATTCCCATGCACCTCCGCCATTGATTGCAAAACCGTCCTGTTTGCCGGATGCCCGGAATTGTTTCGGCCCTCACCGGCGGTTTCGGCATAATAAGACTGCTGCCTAACCTATACCGGCTTTCGCCGAAAGTGAGCCAATTCCGGCCGGCATGCGTTTATAAGCCCGTATATTGACAGACGACCATTTTTCAGGTAGAGTACGGGCCGATCCTTAAAAAAGGATGCCGTTGCCCTTTCACGCCGCGCGGGCCATGGTTATTGCGGGTGCGGAGATTATGGCCTGGGGTACAGGCGCATAAAACTGTTTCTCAATCAGGGAGGGAAAAATGAAAAGAAGCGCTCTAACGATTGCCGTGCTCTTGCTCCTCACCGTGGTAGCTTCTTCCGCTTCAGCCATCGAGTTTGCGGTTGATCAGCTTGAAAAGAACAATCCGGGCGGCGTCACCGCAAGTCTGAAAACCTTTGACAAGAAAGGCATCAAGGGCACCGGCAAAGAAGCAACTTTGGATATCTGGCTCAAAGACGTCCCCGAGGAATTAATCTCCGCCGGCTTCTGGCTTATCTTTGATCCCACCCAGGTTAGCATTGTCAAGGTTGAATTGTATGAGGAAAAGGCTTTACCTGGTCCCTGGGATAATGAAATGAGCAGGTATTATGTGAATCCCGACGGACCGGGCACCTATTCGGCCTTTACCTGCAGCCTGGCCTGTGTCAAGCCGGATAAAAAAGGTGACGTCATCATAGGCAGGGTTCAAATCAGTTGTCAGGATAAATGCACCAAGCCGATTGAAATCAAGTCGATTGAGACTTTCGTGAAAGATTTTGAATCTTTGGTTGGATGTAGTGGAAAATTATACGACGCGCTTACCAAGCCGGCTTCGTTTACCATACATTGATCATGTATAACGCTTGACCGGTGCAAGCTGGAGCTTTGGCATGGGAGGTGGATTGCGCGTTGTTGCTGAATGCCGGCGCAATGCGCACACCCGGAGGTTAGTACTCTTTCACATGGACCATCATCAGCGAATCGTTCCCGGGAATTTTTATCCCTACTGAACGGTAAACCGCCGGCTTGCGTAAAGGGTGAGCGGGCCTTCGCTGATTATCCTTCAGCCCCGCAAGACGCTTGCATTCCCTATTCAGCTGACGGCTTATCTCTTCCGCTGCATTCCTTTGCATCTTCATCTCCCGAAAAAAGCAATTAAAAGGCACGAACCGTTGTATTGAGGATTGAGGAAAGGCCTCAATTACTACCCCCGTCTTCCTGCATAAATCATACCGCTCATTATTGCTGCGTTATTTGTTACCAGGTGCGGCGGCCAGGAAATAAGTGACAATTATAGCGGGTTTGCAACAAAAAATTGTCATTCGTATGATGGATTGGGCTACCGATGGCAGGAACAGGCGAGGCTCCATCCATTGAATAAAATGTTCCGGCATTGCCCGGCGGCGAGCCCCTGCTGAAGAAGGCTGGGACGAACCGGAAGCGCGGCCCGGGTTATTTCCTTTTGATTTTTCTTAATCCGGGAACACGATACACCATGCTCCGTCTATCCTGCAAACACAGCATGGGTGCGCCCGCACTTTTCTCTTTGCCCTACCGGCTCGTCAGCGCGGCCCGCTTGATTTGCCGGAAGGCTGCAATGCTTCGTGCAGCAGCCGTATGAGACGATCTTCCTTCGTTTGCCGCAGATATTCGTATGCTTTGAAAGCGCTACTCCTGTCCCCTTCCTTAATGAAAAGTAATCCGGCCGTATAGAAATGTTGCGCGGCCTTGTTCTGCTCCACTCCCTTCCGTAATATCAGTCCCACAGCCATCTGGGCATCGGCATGGCCCTCTTCCAGGGCAAGGGCCTTCAGGTATTCAGCAAGGGCTCGTTCCGGATCATTCTTTTTGTAATAATACAAATCTCCCAGCCCAATGCGGGCCGGCGCGCTGTTCGGCTGCGTGGCCAATGCGCTTGCATAGTAGGCCAGCGATTCATCAATCATCTCCTTCTGATAATAGGCGTTTCCCAGGCCGATGAGCGCGGGCACTTTTTGCGGCTTTGCATCAAGGGCCTTTTTATATGCGTCGATGGCGCGGTCCGGCATGCCTTTTTTCATGTAGGCGTCACCCAGAAAGCGGTACACATCGGCAAACCCGGGATTGACTGACAGGACCTTCTCATAACAGCAAATGGCTTCATCGTATCTGCCGAACCCCATGGCTTGCTGTGCCTGTGAAAACCATTCCTTTTCCGATTTCTCTGCCATACCGTTCGGCCCGCTCCACGCCATGCCGCCGATTGTCAGGATCGCCACAACAACCGCAGCGGTCAGTGCCCTCTTTTTCATCAGGTTCCTCCCTTGTTCGAATAACGGGTCTTTTTTCATGCATACCATGAAAAACCATCCCGCACAAGCTGTTGCGGCGAGAAAAAGTGTTGCCTGGCCGCGGCAAAACACATATAATCGGAAGCCGGATCCACAGAATCGTTTCGGGATAGAGAGACCCCGCACCTATGGAATAAGCTTGTTCAGTACCGCCCTGAACTTTGTCCGGCCATGCGTTCCCCGCAATCCGCAAAACAACTCAATCCGCGATCGAGCCAAGGCGCCTACCTGCTTTGCCTGACCGCCCTGTTTTTGCTTTCCCGCATCCTCTTTGCCATTAAGGGCGGCGAATTTATCGCCTCACCCATCGACTTCGCCAAACAGTATCTTGACCCGCGGCTGCTTGAAAAGGATCTCTTGCGAAGCCTATATTATCTCCATGCGCAACCTCCGCTTTTTAACGCATTTCTCGGACTTATCCTGAAAATCGCTTCCCGCCCCGAGCTTTACTTTGAGCTCGCTTACAAAGCCACGGGCTTGTGCATGCCCCTGCTCTTCTACGGCATTCTCATCTCTCTTGCCATCAGACCGGGCGTTGCTTTCATGGCCGCGGCAATCTTCATGCTCAATCCGACGCTGCTGCTCTATGAAAACCTTCTCTACTACACCCACGCCGAAGCCTTTTTGATTCTCCTTGCCCTCTTTTGCCTTCTGCGCTGGGGGGTAGATCGCCGGGCACGCTTTCTGGTGCTGTTTTTTATTGCCCTGCTCTGCCTTGGCATGATCCGCTCGCTCTTTCATCCCGTTTTTTTTCTGCTGACCGCCCTTCTGATTTCCCTTTACCTCGGCCATCGCTGCGGCGAGCGGCGCCTCGCTCGACAATTCGTGCTGGGTTCGCTCATCGTGCTCGTTCCGATGCTTCTGGTATCATTCAAAAATAACCTTATTTATGGATTCTTTGGAACATCATCCTGGGATGGAATGAGCCTTTGGATAAAGGCCAACGGTTTTGCTCCCGAGCAGCTCGACCAATTTCATCAACAGGGCCTCATCAGTGAAACCGCCTTAAAAGCCGGGTATGACCCCTTCCTGCCGATAGACCATTTTTTTAATGATCGCGACCTTCAACAGATCCCCTGCCACCACCCTGCCGATTGCCGCGTTTTGCGAAGCACCGGCAAGCCCAATTTCAATCACAGCGGCTACGTCCTCCTCTCAAAGCAGTTGTGGAGGGACGCCGTCGCGCTCATTGCGCGGGATCCGGGATTATTTGCCTACTACACCGCCGGCTCGTATTGCCTGATGCTCTGGCACGCGTCGGATTCGGTTCACACCCTGTTCTACAACAATGCCATCGCGGTTGAATGGCTGGAAAACGTTTACCGTTATTTCTATGGTGGGTTTTTAGGCGTTGACAGCAAGCAGGCAAGCCATTACCTGTGGTGGGTGAGAGCGTTGTGCATCAGTTTAGTGTTTCTCCTGTTCTACATCGACACGGTCATTGCCGTATTCCGGCAGGGCGTTGATTCATATCGTCCGGTTATAATCCTGTCGCTGTTCTGCCTGCTTATCCACGCCTATACCCTGTGCGTGTCCTCTCTCATTGAGTTTGGGGAAAACAACCGCTTCCGCTATCCGGTTGATGCCGCCTTTCTGGTTTTGATGGCTGCCTCCATCGCCCGATCAAAAGGCTCATTCATCAACATTATTAAGTCGCCGAATCAATAGGCGGCACCTGCATATAAAAAAACCGGGGAGCATTGATGCGCCCCGGAGGCTCATCACCCCCGAACGCCTTTGCTTCCCGGCCATGGAGGAGGAAAATGATGCTCTCATTTCCCCTCTGTATATCGGCCGTACGCCAAAAAACTTTAAAGGCTTTTGTGGCGCCATGCCCGGTCGTCGCACAATCCACCGCCATGCCCCGGCGGCTCTACAGTGCTGCGACAGGGCATAAGCGTCAAACCTGATATCGCTGGTAGATTGCATTTCTGGTGGGACAGAGGCAATAGGTAGCGTCCCGGTAGCGGAGCAAATATGAGCAGGGTTCAATGGATTTCGGCTTGATTTCAACGAACGGATATCGGCTGAGATAGGCGGGCCCGCAGGCGCAATCAGTCCGGCCGGCGAGGCAGAAAAACCCCTTTGCGCATTTGGTGGTAGCCCTGAGAACCGGTTCATCTATCTGTCTCTTTACCGAAGGCAGACTTTGCATAAACCCTCGCATTCTGATCAGCACAGCTTTTTGCATCTGGCAGCAGCATCCTGCGGTCAAGCGCTTTTGCCGGCCACCGGTTTCACGTCCTTCCATATATTGCCGCAAATTACATGACTCGCGCCGCTTATTCGTATGGTAAAAACGGGGGCGACCTCCAGTACCCGGGCATGCTCGCCCTTATAAATAATATGCTGCCCCCGGCGGTACAGATGGTCTGTCTTGCAGACAGACGCGATGCGCTCACCCTGACCCGTCATGCCCCGTCCTCCCGACGCGTTAAAATGCAAAACTGCCGACGTGTTTTCGGCAGTCCAGCCTTCTACCCAGCCAGAGAAGCTCGTTTTTATCCTGCTGCAGCACCCGCAATAGAACTGTGACTTTCCGTCCCCTGATCACTCAGGGTTTGGCTTTTTCGAATTGCTTCATTATTATCATTCAGTACTTTCAAACTAGTAGAAAAACAAATTTTTGTCAAGTCCTGAGCCATCAATGCTCATATCTCTCGCCATGCTTAACTTGAAAAACGGCGGCCATGATTCTTCATTTTCTGTTGCCATGGGGCTTTACGGTGCGGCCGGCTCTGTGGTATAAGACGATATGCCCGGTTCTCTAAAGACAGGATTTGCTTACAAGCTGCTTATATTAATCGTTGCCCTCAGCGGTCTCCTTCTGCTGTACCGGTTTTATCCCCGTCATGCCACCGTAGAAACGGTCATCAATGGTGACACCCTCCTGCTTGAGAATGGAACACTGGTGAAGCTCGTCGGGGTCAATACGCCTGAAGCCAATGACCCGGAAGAAAAGGTGAGGCAGTTTGGATTGGCGGCTGCCGATTTCACCCAGAATCTGGTGGAAGGGAAAGAGATCAGGATCAAATATTATTTTCAACCTGAGCACGACGACGAAAAGGCGCCGGCCTCGGTTTATCTTGCGGATGGCACGTGTCTCAATTATGAACTTATCAAGCAGGGCTACGGTCGCGCTGACGCAGAAAGCAGATTCGGGGATGTAAAAGAGTTCCTGGAGTATGAGCGGGATGCCCGCGAAAACAAACTCGGGCTGTGGGCGGAACCGCCCGGAGAGTAATACGTATGGGTCCGGGGTCGGAATGCGCCATCAGGCTAAAACAAATATTAAAGGGTTCCTCTAAAAATTGAACAAAAGTCCTATGCAGCATGGCAGGTGATAG
>CAYWLT010000195.1:0-5743 GCA_964459295.1 uncultured Thermodesulfobacteriota bacterium | reverse complement strand
TTATATGGCCGGAATCGGCCACCCCGTTCTACTTTCAAAATGAGCCGGGCTATCAGGAGGCGTTGTTCAACCTGATCCGCGGCAGCGGGTCGTACCTGCTCATCGGCAGCCCTTCCCTGGAGGTGGAGCAAAAACGCTACGTCAGTTTTAACAGCGCCTTTCTTCTCACGCCTGACGCCACTGTCGCCGGGAGATACGACAAGATGCATCTGGTCCCATACGGCGAATACATACCGCTTAAAAACCTCTTCTTTTTCCTGGATAAAATGGTTGAGGGGATCGGTGATTTCAGGCCGGGGGAGAAAATATCGCTCATGCCGCTTCCGGGTGCGCCATTCGGTGTGCTTATCTGCTATGAAATAATATTTCCTGATCTTGCCCGGCGCTTCGTTAAGCAGGGGGCGGGCTTTCTCGTCAATATCACCAATGATGCCTGGTTCGGCAACACCGGCGCGCCCCATCAGCATTTTTCCATGGCGGTGGTCAGGGCGATTGAAAACAAGCGATGGATTGCCCGGGCGGCCAACACCGGAATCAGCGGCATTATCTCGCCCACCGGCGAAATACGGGCGGCAAGTTCTGTGTTTACTGAAGCATCCCTTACCGGGGTAATTCGTCCGCTCCAGACAAAAACCTTCTATACCAGATATGGGGACATTTTTGCCCTCTTGCTCTGTGCAGCCGCCAGCGTCCTGCTGGTCGCGGCAGCATCTAAAAAGAGGGTTATAAATCGGTTTGCTAAATAATTAAAAATACAGTACCCTTTCACCATGCGGCGCGTGCGAATACGTCTAACTCAGGCGTAATTGAAGTCGACAAGGAGGGATTAATGGCTTTCAATGATCTTGAATCGCGATTAAACGCAATAGAAAATAAAGTCAGCGAATTAAGAGGTTATCTTTGAAGTAGATTCCAATCAAAAGCATCTCAGCGAACTTGAAAAAAAAATAGAACAGCCCGACTTCTGGGACGACAACCAGCGGGCGCGCAGCCTTTTAAAAGAAAGAAAGGTGGTGAGCACCATCATTGACACATGGAATCACCTGCATGCGCAATGTGAGGATAACCGCATTCTGCTTGAACTCGCCCGCGAAGAAAATGACCAAGCGGTGGCGAAGGAAATTGAACACCACCTTGATATAATTGAAACGGCGGTTAGCGACGTCGAATTCCGCCACATGCTCAATGAGGAGCACGACATAAACAATGCTTTTGTGAATATCAATGCCGGGGCGGGCGGAACGGAGGCCCAGGACTGGGCGGAAATGTTGCTCCGGATGTACCTCCGGTGGGCGGAAAAAAAAGGGCTGAGGGCGGAAATTATTGAGATACTCACCGGCGATGAGGCCGGGATAAAAAACGTCACCTTTTCAGTCAACGGGGACTACAGCTACGGATACCTGAAGGCCGAGGCGGGCATCCACCGTCTGGTGCGCATTTCACCTTACGATGCGGGCAAGCGGCGCCACACCTCATTCGCCTCGGTTTTCATTTATCCCGACATCGAAGACGAGATCGTGGTCGATATCGACGAGTCGGAGCTGCGCATTGACACCTTCCGCTCCAGCGGCGCCGGTGGACAGCATGTCAACAAGACCGATTCGGCGGTGCGCATCACCCATCTGCCGACCGGCATTGTGGCCCAGTGCCAGAATGAGCGCTCCCAGCATAAAAACAAGGCAATGGCCATGAAGGTCTTGAAGGCCAGGCTGTATGAAGAGCAGCTCAAGGAGCAGTCCAAAAAAATCGATGAGCTGCACAGCTCCAAGAAGGCAATTGCCTGGGGAAGCCAGATACGATCATACGTCCTGCAGCCTTACCGGCTGGTGAAGGATCACCGCACCAACCTGGAAATCGGCAATGTTGATGCGGTGCTTGACGGCGACATCGACCAGTTCATTAACGCCTATCTGATGATGCCGCGATGAAGCAAGGTGTTGCTCAACGCTGGACATCCTGTTTTTCCATTCGGGGCCCTGAGCTTGTCATTCTGAGCGGAGCGAAAAATCTCCTTTCATTGCCCAGAACAAGCTCCGGGAAGGATCTTATGCAATCAATGAATTAAAAAACGGAGATTCTTCGGCTGACGCCTCAGAATGACATTACGACACAGTCTTCCAACAATGAGGTCTCTACCCTACCATGAATATCTATTTAGTAATCATCCTGCTGATTATCGCCGGTGACTTCATCCTGGGACTGGTGATTGATTCGCTCAACATGCGCCATGTAAGCACGGTGCTCCCGGAGGAATTTGCCGGCTGGTATGATGCCGAGCGCTACCGGAAGTCCCAGGACTACCTGAAGGAAAACACCCGGTTCCGGTTGCTGGTGGACTCGATTACCACTCCCATCACCGTCGCCTTTATTCTCCTGGGCGGTTTTAACCTGGTGGACCTGGCTGCCCGGAGCTTCGGGATGGGTTCCATACCCACCGGCCTTGTGTTCGCGGGGATGCTCATGCTGGCCTCACAGTTGCTCTCCATCCCACCCTCCATCTACAGCACCTTTGTCATAGAGGAAAAATACGGATTCAACCGGACCACCCCGAGAACCTTTATCATGGATCTTCTCAAGGGATGGCTTCTCACCCTGGTCATCGGAGGCGCCATTTTTTCCTGCATCCTCTGGTTTTTTGAACAAACCGGCGCGTTCGCCTGGATCTATTGCTGGCTGGCGGTGGTCATGTTTCAACTGATCATTACCTATCTTGCGCCGGTGGTCATCCTTCCCCTTTTCAACAAATTTTACCCGCTCGAGGACGGCGAGCTGAAAGAGGCCATACTGCGCTACGCCCGGGAGCAGCACTTCGCCTTGAAAGGCGTTTTCGTCATGGACGCTTCCCGGCGCTCGGCCAAGTCCAACGCCTTCTTCATCGGATTTGGTAAATACCGCCGCATCGTGCTGTACGACACCCTGGTGAAAAAGCATAGCGTGGACGAGCTGGTTTCAATCCTCGCCCATGAAATGGGGCATTACAAGAAGCGTCATATCCTCAAATCCCTCCTGCTTTCAATCCTCACCACCGGGCTCATGTTTTTTATCCTTTCCCGGTTCATCAACAACCCGGCCTTATTCAGCGCTTTTAAGATGGAGCATCTGTCCATTTATGCCAGCCTCTTCTTCTTCGGTTTTCTCTACACACCCATTTCCCTCCTCCTCTCCATCGCCGGAAAGGTGCTCTCGCGAAAACATGAATTCGAGTCCGACGCCTACGCCGCGCAGACCTATAAGAAACCTGGCGCAATGATCGCCGCCCTGAAAAAGCTCACTGTCGACAATCTCTCCAATTTGACCCCCCATCCGGCCAAGGTCTTTTTAAGCTACAGCCACCCCCCGGTGCTCCAGAGGGTGCGCGCTCTGAAAACATACCCGGATGAAGCCGGGTGCATGCCGGCTGCCGCGCCGGCGGATGCGAGAGAAATGGTGACCGATGCAACGAATTAGCGGAGTCATTTTTGATCTGGACGGAACCCTGATAGATTCACTTACCGCTTACACCATGTCCTTCAACCGGACGGTGGACCGGCACCGCTTGTTGCCGATTAACCTCCGCGAAATGACCGATCTGTTGAATCAGTTCATTTCCCTTGACCAGATGCTGGAAAGAACCTATCCCCAGTTGGGTGCTGAGGCGCGGGCGGGGTTCATGACGGAGATGC
This sequence comes from uncultured Thermodesulfobacteriota bacterium, assembly GCA_964459295.1. GTDB lineage: Bacteria > Desulfobacterota > WTBG01 > WTBG01 > WTBG01 > CAZWCD01. The sequence goes on along the minus strand of CAYWLT010000195.1, from coordinate 2,081 downwards.
GCGAGGAGTTCATCGCCCTCGCGCCCGCCCACATCACCCTCAAGCCTTACGCGAAAGAGGTGCTGATCGAACTTAGGGACCAGGGCATGAAAATCGGCATTGCCACCGGCCGAATGTCCGACGGCAACTCCAAATGGCGGGATCTCAGGAATTTGCGCATAGACACTTTTATCGACGCGGTGGTCACTGCCGGAGAAACCAGGCCCAAGCCCGACCCGGCCTCGCTCATTCAATGCGTTTTCGATCTGGGCCTCACTCCTGATGCGTGCGTGTTCGTCGGCGATTCCCGCGCGGACATCATTGCCGCCAGATCCGCTGGGGTCACCTCAATCGCCATACCCACCGGGGTCGCCAGCCGGCGGGATCTTGCCGAGGAACAGCCCCGGTATATAATCGACTCTCTGGCCATGCTTCCCGGACAACTGGCAGCGCTTTGCGACGGCTGTCCCGGCACTAGATCAGGCAGGCACTTTTTTTAAAAATATTTTAAGCGGTTGACATAAGATATAGTAATTGTTATGTTACAAGCCAAGCATGCATGCGCGAAACCAACACCAAACGGAAAGGAGCAGAAATGAAGAAAAGAAGCAGAGCGTGCATCGGCCTGTTCATCGGGCTGGTTATGGCAGCGATGTATGCAGTTCCTATGACCGCCGTCGCCGAAGAGGTCGGCTTTGGCAAGGCGGCCGTCGAATCACTGACCGGCGATGTTTACGCCAATCCCGAGCGATGGCAGTCGCTGTCCATTTATACCCTCTTCACCGAGGGTTGGAACGAACCATGGGTAAGCCCGCCCACCGGCGAAGGCTATGCGCCACGCCAGGGGTGGATCAATGCCTCCGATGGTGTTTTCTACCGCCTCGGCATCGGGACCTTCGGTTATTCCAATGGCGCTGAGCGGCTTGGCGATCGCTATACCGGCGGTCTTACACTGTACGCCCCATTGAGCAGAAGACTGGAAGTGCAGTTTGATGTTCCCTTTGTTGATTCCTTTGACGGCCATACCGACTTCGGCGATCTGCAAATTACCCCCCGCATCATTCTTTCCGAAACCAAGGCGGCCTCCGAATCCTTCAACCTGTCCATTCGCATACCCACCGGCGATAAGGATCAGGGAAACCGGTCTGCCGTGCTCACTCCCAATTATCAGTTCTGGACAAATCATTGGAAAGGACTTGTGCTGCGCGGCGGGCTGGGAATGGCCATCCCGGTGCATAATCAGCGCGACACCGGTGCCCGTACCGCAATCGTGGGAAACTTTGCCGCAGGCTATTATTTCACCGAGCATGACGCAGCACCCTTCGGCGATTTTGTCACGTATGTTGCCGCCAATTACAGCCAGGCAGTGGACGATCGGGATGATTCCAAGACCACCTCTCTCAGCCTTACACCCGGTTTCAGGACCCATCTGGGAAACAACTGGTATTTGCTCGGCGGGGTTGAGGTGCCCACCACCAAGCCCAAGGCATATGATTATCAAATACTGAGCGGATTAATGCTGGTATTCTAGGGAGGGAAACGGATTTTTTAATCCCGTCGAACATCTCCTTTTGTGAACCTAACTGCCCGATCAGATATTTTCCGACCGGGCAGTTTCTTTTCTCAGATCCCCTTCGGTGAGGATTCTCCCGGTATAGGTGGACGGGTCCCCGGTTGCCACGTGCACTGCGTATGCGGCCCACAGCTCCGGCTGGTACCATAATGACTTGTCAGCGGCAGGGTTCAGGTACGACCACCCTTCAGTAACGGTGTTGTCCACCATCATCACGTTGACGGCAATCGAGTATGGTTTCAGTTCTTCGGCAAGCCCTATGGTAAAACGGTTGACCGCCGCCTTGCTCACATCATAGGCCAGGCCGGTCACGGGATCGTGTCCCGGCTCAAGCGCGGCCATGGACGATAAATTAATAATGTGGCCGCACTTTTGCTCCATCATCTTGGGGAGGACCGCCCTGGCGCAGAGCACTGTGCCGCGGAGATTCACCCCCATTATTTCATCCCATTTTTTCTGCGACAGATTGGTAAATAGTCGATCCTGAAAAACCTCATATTGAAGCTCGGCTGAGGTAAAGCTGAGGTTT
>CAYWLT010000194.1:0-5773 GCA_964459295.1 uncultured Thermodesulfobacteriota bacterium | reverse complement strand
CACGCTTGATCGCGGCTGCCGAGGCTCGCTTGGCCGCCGCCTCTTCCTCCACCGGGCCGACAAAGGTTTTGAACATGAGGTTGAACGAGCGCGCCTCGGTCAGCTCCCCCCCGCAGTCGGGGCAGGCGGCGCCGCCGAGGTCATCAAGCCGGAAACGATGCTTGCACTTCTTGCAGTCAACCAGTGGATCGGTAAAGCTTTCCAGGTGACCCGAGGCCTGCCAGGTAATGGGATTCATCAGGATGGCGGCATCGAGACCCTCCATGTCGTCGCGCTCATAGACCACCGCCTGCCACCAGGCCTCCTTCACATTTCTCTTCAGCTCAACTCCGAGGGGGCCGTAGTCCCAGGTGTTGCCGATCCCGCCGTAAATCTCGCTGTTCTGAAAGATGATGCCGCGCCTTTTGCACAAAGAGACAATCTTATCCATTGCTACGGTCATGGTGCTCCTGCCTTGTCCGCCGCGAGGCGGTTAACGGGTGTTCCCACCTTTCCCTCCAGCTGCTTCAGCAGACGGAGGGACTTGAGGGGCTTTTCTATCCGGTACTCGATAAACCGGGGTAGTATCCTCCTGCTTTCTTCACGGGCCTGCGAGGAAAAAAAGAGACGCTTGATTTTTCCCAGCTCCATGGTCTGCGCCCGTTGCAGCGTCCGTATGGTGCCCCAGGAAAGATGCGCGTGATCAAGCGAATCCCGCAGGCAATGGCTGCAGATCAATCCTCCCTTGCTCTGGCAAAACCAGTGGCGGTGCCGGTCTTTCGCCTCCCTGCGGCAGATGACGCAGCTGCCCAGTTCCGGGCGGTAGCCGACGAGGGCAAGCAAGCGGAGCTCGAAGATGCGGACGAACTCCTCCCGGAAGGAAGGCCGGTCGAGCAGCTCAAGGAAGCTGACCAGCAGGGCATACAGCTCGTCGCTCCGCTCGCGCTCCGCCGCGGTCAGGTTGATCAGCTCGGCGACATAGCCGGCATACCCCAGCCGCAGCAGGTCACTGTGGATATGGGTATAGCAATGGACGATATCGCAATGATCAAGCCGCACCAGGGCGTTTTTTTCCTTCTCAAAAAAGCAGACGGCGCTGCAGGTCAGGGGCTCCAGTCCGCTGCCGAACCGCTTCCTGCTCCGCTTCGCCCCCTTGGCAATGCCCCGCAGCTTGCCGAAATCCCGGGTGAAAAACGTCACCAGCTTGTCCGACTCCGCAAAGTCAAGGGAATGAAGGATCACCGCCGGGGTCTTATAGTATGGCACTGGTATACCTGCCGTTTTACGCCAGGAATTTCAGGAAAAGCGTCGCGATACCCAGATAAATGATGATGCCCACAATGTCATTGGCCGTGGTCACAAAGGGACCGGCGGCAATGGCCGGATCTATTTGTATCTTTTTAAAGAACGCCGGAATCATGGTGCCCATGGAGGCAGCGGTGGTGATGCCGAGGGTCATGGCCAGGGCGACAATGGGACCAAGCAGAGGGTTCCTGTGCCAGAGCACGGCGGCGCATCCGGCCAGCACGCCGCAGGCAATGCCCATGAGCAGGCCGATGCGTATCTCTTTGAACAAAAATTTTCTGAGATTGCCGAAATCAACCCGGCCGATGGCAAAGCCGCGGATCATGATCGAGGATGACTGAATGCCGATGTTGCCGCCCATGGCGGTGATGACCGGAATAAAGGTCACCAGGGCCAGTACCTCATGAAGCGCGACCCGGAAGAGCCACATCAAATAGCCGGTGAGCAAACCGCCGAATAGATTGGTAATCAGCCAGGGGAGCCGCGCCCGCGATATGGCCAGGACACGGCCCCCGTACACCAGATCCTCCTCGGGGATGCCGGCCATTTTCATGATGTCCTCGGAATCCTCCTGTTCGATGACATCGACCACGTCGTCAATGGTGATCCTGCCCAGCAGTCTGCCGTCTTGGTCGACCACCGGCAGCGAAACCATGTCGTACTTTCTGAAGACGCCCGCCACCATCTCCTGATCAACCTCAGGGGTCACCCTGATGGTCGCGGGGTCCATGATTGAGCCGACGGTGCTGGCGGGAGAGGCCAGTATCAGTTTGCGCAAGGGTAGAACGCCCACCAGCTTTTTCGCATCATCAATGATGAAGACATGGTGCAGGTCCTCCACCTCGCCGGCGGTGGAGCGGATGTGCTCAATGGCATCGCGCACGGTGACGTCCTGCGGTACCGCCACCAGCTCCAGCTGCATGATGCCGCCGGCGGTTTCCGCGCCGTACTTCAACAGCTCCCGCACCTCCTCGGAGTCCTCCCGGTCAATCTGCCCCAGGATATGCTGGGCCTGCTCCTGGGGCAGCTCGGCAATCAAATCGGTCGCATCATCGGATTCCATGTCGTCGACAATCCGGGTAAGCTTGTCCTGCGGCATGTCCTCGATGAGCAGCTCCCGGGAGATATCATCAACCTCCATGATCACATCGGAGGCGGTTTCTATCTGGAGCAGCCCGAAAAGTTTCTTCTTCTTCTCTTCCTCCAGGGCGTCGATCAGATCGGCAATATCCGCGGGATGAAGCTTGGAAATCAGCTTGATGATCTCCAGCTCCCAGCCCTGATCGATCAGGTGATCCAATTGTTTGAGGTGGTGCTGAACATTGTCCATAGAACGGTACCCACCCGCGGCACACGGTTATCTCGCGCCGTTACAACAGCCCGGTTGGTCTCAAAACTACATAACTTTTAGCGGCTTGTCAATTGCGAACTACGGTAAACGACGCACTCAAGCAGCGATTGCGAGGAGCGCAAGCGACGCGGCAATCTCATGAGATTGCTTCGCCGGCGCTCGCAATGACCACGTACACGAGTCAATTATGCAATGAACGGTGGGAGCGCGCTGCACGCCGCCTGCAACAAAAGGCCGCCGCCGTCCGGCTTTTATCCGCCGGGTCGGGGCTGCTCTTTCTCCCGCACCGAGCGGATTTTGCCTTCCATGGTTGCCTTTTTATCCCGGCGGTCGTCGATCTTGATGGTGGTGTAGACCCTCCCCGCACCTTTGGCAAAGGGCACCTCATGCATCCGGAGCAGGCAGCGCACAATCTCCTCCAGGTCGCCTTCGATTATGGTGCCCATTGCGGTCAGGGTATAACCCAGTCCGGATTCCTTCAGCGGCTGCAGCACTGACGCAACCTGCCCGCTGAGACTGGTGGTGGACAAGCCGAGGGGTACGATGCTTACTTCCACAATGGCCATACATCCTCCCTTCGCCCCCTCGATCATTCAACGCCCATGGCGTCCAGGGTGTGGATTACCTCCGGCAGATGGGTATATGCGGGTCCTCCGCCCATGACCACCGCCACCGAGGCCGCCTCGAGAATTTCCGCCCGGCTCGCGCCGGCGCCGACCGCCGCCCGCGTGTGCAGCCGGATGCAGGGGAGGCAATGTCCCGCCACGGCAATGCCCAGGGCAATGAATTCTTTTTCCTTGGTCCCCAGGACCCCCGGCTTTATCACCTGATCATGCAGTGATTTAAAGGCTTTCACCGTGTCCGGAGACTCCTTGGAAAGTTTTTGAATCGACCGGGTAAAATCCTTGAAAAACTGCTGAGCTTCATTCTCCATGATAACGCCTCCTTGGTTTCAGGGTTTATGAGTAGTGGTCGAACGCACCGGATACCGCACGCTATTGGAGCTGGTAAAGATCAACCGGTAAGCTTAAGAGGCGGGGTCCGGCAGAGGCGTTGGTGATCAGCCGCCGGCTTAGGTGGCGGGAGCGGTAAGCGCGCCCGTCAGCACACCGCGGAGCGCGGATTCCACCACGCGGGCGATGCTCACGGCCGTCTGTTCAAATATGAAATCCAGAATGGAAGGTCGTTCCTTCTTGGGATAGACAACCTGCGGCTCCCCTTCGATGCCCACCAGACCCGCAGCTATTTCAATCGCGTCCTGTAAATTGCCCAGCTTGTCGATCAATCCGAGCTTGACCGCCTGGGCACCGGTAAAGATTCTGCCGTCGGCAAGCTGCAGAACCTCCTCCCGCTTCATCTTCCGCCCTTCCGCAACTGCGTCAACAAACTGATTATAGCTGTCATCGATCAACTCCTGGAGGATCGCCTCCTCCTCCTCGGTCATGGGCCGGGTCATCGATCCGATGTCCTTGTACTTGCCGCTCTTGATGATTTTACTTTTCAAACCCACTTTCTGCAGCAGCTCCTCAATATTCTCAATGGGAATCATCACCCCGATGCTTCCCACCAGCGAGCCCGGATTAGACACAATCATATCGGCGGCGCAGGCAATGTAGTACCCGCCCGAGGCGGCGACTGATTCCACCGATACAATTACCGGCTTTTTCTCGGATGCTTTTTTTATCTCCTGATATATCTCCTGGGGCGGGGCCACCACCCCCCCGGGCGAGTTAATGCGAAGGATTATGGCCTTGATCGCGCTGTTTTTCCGGTACTTGACGATTTTCTCAATGATGGATTCGGACGCGGTAATCGTCCCCTCGATTTTTATAATCCCGATTTTTTCTCCACCCAGCCCGTAGGGATATTCCTCGCCGAAATAGCCCAGCGCCAGCACCAGGGCGAAAAAAGCCGCGCATATAACCAGCAGAATGAGCGCGGCGGTGGTGATCGGGTAACGTTTCATGGGGTGTGCCGGAGGGCGGGCATGCCGCAGTTGGCGGGATGCAGCCCCGGTTCCTTTCTAGCGGGCTGTTAAAAAACATCAATCTGATTTGCGGCGCAAAAGGGGGTGGGCTTGTAACGCCACAACCATCTGTCTTGTTACGCGCACGGCACGACCCGGTGCCTTCGGCTTAAACCGAACACAGGCCCTGGCCGTCCCGGCCTCCGGGCAGGCAGCGTTGCGGAGGCTTCGATACGGCTGTTTCCATGGGGGATTATGGGACAAGGGCAGGACGTCACTGCCGTTATACCGGTTCCGAATAATTGGTTGTAGCTCCAAAACCCCCTTCCTTGAGCCGTTTCAACCGTCGGTTATGTTTCGCTGTCCGGTTCCGTGCCGGGCGTGACCGCGGCTTCCGCTGCCGGGGCTTGGTCGGATTCCGGGGCCGCGGGCGCTGCCGCATCTTCAGCCGGCTGCGCGGATCCCAGATGTTCCCTCAGTTTCTCCGCCAGGACCGACGGCTCTTTTTCCTGGCTCTTCATGAATGCCGCCACGTCTTCCTTTTCCGCCATGTCCCTGAGATCTTTAATGCTCAGGCTCATCTTTCTTCCTTTGCGGTCGATGTTGGTGACCACAGCGGAAAGCTGCTCGCCTGACTTGATGTTCTGCGCCTTAATCTCACCCAGCTCGGAGATGTGCACCAGACCTTCAATGCCCTCTCCCAGCTCGAGAAAAATCCCGAAGCTGGCGACATTGGTGACCGTGCCGGTAACGTGCTGCCCCCGCTGGAACCGTTCATGGATGTCCTCCCAGGGATCCTTTTCCAGCTGCTTGATGCCCAGGGAGAAGCGTTCATTTTCCTTATCGATGCTTAAGACCACCGCCCGCACTTCCTGCCCTTTCTTATAGAGCTCGGAAGGGTGTTTGATCTTCTGCGTCCAGGATATGTCGGAGATGTGCACCAGGCCGTCGATGCCTTCGTCGAACCCGATGAAGATGCCGAAGTCGGTCACGTTCTTCACCTTGCCCTCGATGACCTTGCCGGGGGGATATTTCTCCTCCATGATCACCCAAGGGTTGAGCTCCAGCTGCTTTAAGCTCAGGGAAATCCTTTTCCGCTGAACGTCCAGATCCAGCACCATCGCCTCGACGACATCGCCGATGGAAAGGAGCTGGGAGGGATGCTTCATCTT
>CAYWLT010000193.1:0-5828 GCA_964459295.1 uncultured Thermodesulfobacteriota bacterium | reverse complement strand
GGAGATTCTTCGGCTGCAGCCTCAGAATGACATTATGACACAGTCTCTCAAGGGGAGAGGGAACCTTAAAAATCGACACTGGAATTATACGGCCGTGACAGAGCATGGCCCTGCAGCGCCCTCATCAGTCACATGTTTCATCCCATATCCCACATGGCCCATCTCTTATTGCCCATTGCAGATAGCGCATCTATTCGCGGCTAAAGCCGCTCCTGCCGGGTTTATTGAAAACCGGAGTTATGGAGTTATGGAGTTATGGAGTACTGGAGTACTGGAGTACTGGAGTACAGGAGTACAGGAGTACAGGAGTACAGGGGTTTTGTATACTGACTACTGTTTCCTGCTTTATCCCACATCCCAGACCGCACATCTTACATCCCGCTTCTCACATCGCACATACCGCTGCACCCCATCTTCCCTTGACACCCGGTAGCCGATCTTCTATAGTTCCGGAAACGGCAATATCGTATTCCTTGTCCCATAAGGTTGTCTAATGGAACCTTTTTTGCGATGGGGCCTTGAAGTCATTCGCGCCATCCAGCAGATGCAAAGCCCGCTGATCAACAGCTTTTTTTTCGCCGTTTCCGGCCTTGGGAGCAGCTTCTTTCTTCTTCTGATCCTCCCCGCGCTTTTCTGGTGTATCGATTTTAAACTGGGAATGCGCGTGGCGATAGTGTGCACCCTTTCCGCCTTCTGCAACTCATCACTCAAAGCGCTTTTTTCCCAGCCCCGCCCGTTTGATCTTGACCCTGCCCTGGGCATCGGCAGGGCAGGCGGATATGGTTTGCCCAGCGGCCATGCCCAGGAATCGATGGTGCTATGGGGGAGCATTGCCCACTTTATCGCCAAGAGATGGTTCTGGGTGCTCACGGCAGCCCTCCTGCTGCTGATCGGCCTTTCGCGCGTCTATCTGGGGGTTCACTTTCCAACTGACGTTTTTGCCGGATGGACGGTTGGCGTCATTCTCCTCTGGTTTTATGTCGTCACCCGCGGCGGCATTGAAGGCTGGATATCGGCCCAAAAACCGGCCATGCAGATGCTGCTGGCGTCGGCGGTGCCGCTGGGCCTGCTGTTCTTACATGGCGGCGTGGTTGTGATCTATCAGTCGGGACTGCTGCTGGGGGTCGGGGCGGGCGCGGTGGCCCAATCCCGACTGGTGTCTTTTACGTCACCGTGTGCGAAAGGGCGGGCGGTCGCCCGCTATTGTATTGGAATCATAGTCTTTTTTGCGTCACTTAGCCTGCTGCGGGAAGTCTATGCGCATCAGCCGTTCGCCGGCCGTCTGGCCGCGGGGTTTTTTCAATCGGTATTCAACGGCGCATGGATAAGCCTGGGGGCGCCATGGCTTTTTCGCCGGTTAAAATTGTAGCAGAGTAGTGCTTGACACCAGCGGTGGTTTCTTCTATAGTTGCGAAGCGCTATTGTCGCCGGATACGGCAGAAATAAATGGGCAGGACAATGGAGGGCCATGCTCTGTCATGGCCGCAGAAGGTAATTGGACGCGACGGAGCGCGTTTCCCCGGGAAACGCTGTTTTTGCCGGGATAGGTGAAAGAAGGAGGTTTCGAAATGGCAAAGAAATATGATGTGGTGGTGGTCGGGGGCGGCACCTCCGGGCTGGAAGCGGCCAAGACCGCTGCCCAGAACGGGCTGAAGGTCGCGCTGGTGGAAATGAAAAGCGATCCGGCAAAGGTGCAGCGGGCCTGTGCCCAGATGTTCCTGGTGAACATGGACCATTTTTATAATGAGCGTATGTTCTTCTCCCGCGAACAGAAGAAGTGGATTTTTCCTGTGAACAACTTTTCGGTAAATTACCGGGGAAACTATCGCGAGTTTTATGCGGTTCACTTCATCGCGCCGAATACCGAGAACCGCATCGAGATCGGTGATTACGAAGCCAACCAGTCGGGCCGGGGCATGCCCGCGGTGGTGTTCGACAAGCAGGTTCTCCTCAGCGGGCTGCGCGACGAAGCACACCAGGCGGGGGTTGAATTTTTTCTGGAGCGAACGGTTATCGACGCGCATACCGGCGGCGACGGTGTCGAGGTGCGGACAAAAAACGGCGACCGCTTCAAAGGCACCTTCTGCGTGGCCGCCGACGGCATCAGCTCCCTGCTGGCGAGAAAGCTCGGCATCAACCGTGATCGAGTTTTTGTCACCACCTCCGCGTCGGTGAGCTATTACATTACCGGGGTCAAGTTTGACCGCTCCGAGATGATCTGCATGGGCAATGCCTATGACCGTGGAGGACTGGGCACCGTCCACTTTTGCATGCTGCCCAGCGTGTACCGTGAGGACGAGTACTGGCTCTATATGAAGGGCCAGGAGCAGTTTGATTACTTCACCACCCGCAGCCCCTTCAGCAAGTGGTTTCATAATGTCGAAGTGACCCACAAGCGTTGCGCCGTCATCAGCATGTGGGGTCCCGCCCGCGAGCCGTTCAAGGATAATGTGGTCTTTGTCGGCGACACCGTCTGGTTTGCCGAGGCGGAGAACACCGGGGCGCTGCTGTCCGGCCACAAGGCGGCAAACGCCATAAGCAAAGCGCTGCACATCGGCCAGCCGAATCGGGAAGGGGTAATGGACTATATTTCCTGGTGGAAGAAGAACTGGTCCGAGACCCATGACTACCGGGACTTCGTCTGCTATCCGGTTTTCTTCAACCTTTTCACCGAGGAGGAGCTTAACTACCTCCATCGTATAATCGATACCAAACTGCCCTGGAGCCTGAATCCCTTCACGCTGTACGGAAACATCGTGCGGGCGATTATGCCGCACCTGAAGCGCATCGAGAGCGAGATGCCGCTCATGGCGAAGAAGATTGCCACACTGACGCCGCAGACGGCGGTTTCGCTCATGAAGCCGGCAACTCGGGCGGGGTTTCCGCTGAGGGGATAGAGAGGAGAGGTCAGAAGACAGAATTCAGAAGTCAGGAGACGGAAGTCAATATGGAGAAGTATCTACTGGTAATTAAAAGTGAAAAATTCGTGAGGCAGCAATTCTCTTTCAACGCTTCTTCTGGTTTTTCTCTTTTGAATGCTGACTACTGTCTTCGGACTCCTTATTGGCAACCTGTAACCTGTAACCTGTAACCCACAATGTGGAGGCGAGATGTCTACCTTTACCTGGCAGGATGGAGTAAAAGAAAAGATAGATGCAATGTGCGCCATTTTCCCGGATATTATCAGGAACCGGTGGAAAGACCGGCTGATCTACAACGCCGAGAAGATTGCCGCCTATGGCGGCGAAAGCCGGGTAACCGAGTCCATCATGTGGCAGTCGGTTGCCGAGATTTTCCCCGGCGGTTTCGATCCGCTGGTGCTGAAGGTGAAGGATCCGGAAAAATTGAAGGCGGACATGCTTGCTTCACGAAGCCAGGAGGACCTGGCGCCGGGCGCCGAGCCGGTAACCATTACGCGGTGGGCCCAGGACACTGACGGGGCAGCCGATGTCCCGCGGGGTAAGAAGGTTCTCGCGGTATGCGCCAGCGCCCGCAAGGGCGGCAACACCGATGTGATCATCGATGAACTCTTGCGAGCCGCGCAGGACAACGGTTCGGAAACGGAAAAAATCTACCTGTCCGACCTGAACATGAAGCAGTGCAGCGGCTGCCGGGTCTGCCGCAAGCAGGACGTCAAGACCATCTGCGCGATCAAGGATGATATGCAGTCTTTTTATGAAAAACTTTATACCTGTAATGGCTTGATCTCGGGCTTTCCCATATACACCGCCCGGGAAAACGGCTACATGGCCACCTTCATGGACCGCTGGGACTGCTTTCAAAACCCCTACCTGACCCGCAAAATGCCCCCCGGGAAGAAGGGAATCATCGTCTGCACCTGGATGTGGCCCAACCCGAAAGCCTATGACGATATCGTGGAAAAAATGGTCATTCTCATGCGGCTGCACCAGGTAATGACCACCGATGTGCTGGTAATCACCGGGACGCGCGGGAAAAAACATGGAAAGGGTGTGGTTAAAAACCACCCGGATATCATGGACACGACATACCGGGCGGGCGTCCAGTTTTTAAAAGGCCTGCAATAAGACATCGGGTGCGCCGGGGAGAACGGCGATGGAGCAGGGATTGAAACGCTTTGCCGGCAGGTCGGTTCTGATAACCGGGGCGGGAAGCGGTATCGGCCGGGGCATTGCGCTGCGCCTGGCGCATGAAGGGGCGGATATTGCCGTTTCAGATCTTGTCGTCGAGAAGGTGCGGGAAACGGCGCAAATGGTTGAGGCATGCGGTCAAAGGGCGCTGGCCCTGCCTGCCGATGTGGGCATTCTGCCGGAGATGGATCAGGCGGCAAACAAGGCCATTGAGGTGTTCGGAAAAATTGATGTTCTGGTAAACAACGCCGGAACCGGCGATACCAACATGTCCTTTGAGGACCTGGAACCCGAGCTCTGGGACAGGATCTATGCCACCAACGTGAAGGGTCCATTTTTCTTGAGCAAGGTCATCGCCAGGGACATGATCGGCAAGGGCATCAAAGGGAAGATAATCAACATCGCCTCCACCGAAGGAAAAACCAACCGGGCGGGAAGCCTTGCCTATGCTTCTTCCAAAAGCGCCCTGATCGGCCTCACCCAGGGGCTTGCCATTCAGCTTTCCCCCTACGAGATAACCGTCAATGCCGTCTGTCCGGGACTGATCGACACGCCCATATGGCACCGGGGGGACAAGTTAATGGACCTGCCGCCGGGCAGCATGATTAAAATGGTGGTGGATACGGCTATCGAGCAGCGGCAGTTGAAGATCGCGCGGGTCGGCACGCCGGATGATATCGCCGCCGCGGTTTCCTTTCTGGCCTCGGAGGATGCATCCTACATGACCGGCCAAGCCATCAACGTGTGCGGCGGCATGGAAGTCCATTAATGAGAGGGGTCAGGTCTCAACATTAAACAATACGGGCTATTTTGGTGAACTGAATGTTTAATGTTGAGACCTGACCCCTGTGATATGGTAGTTGAGAAGCGAGTCGAGCGTCCGCTTCACCTGCTTGCGGAACGAAGCCTCGCTTTCCTTCCGGGCGTAATCGCTTACACCCTTGATGAGCTGAATGGGGATGCCGAAGGCTCCAGCGGCGAAGGCATAACCGTACCCCTCCATGTCGACCAGGTGGGCACGGCGCGCGGCCAGGCGGGCATCGCCTTCGGTCAGGACGGGATGATCGCTGGTGGCGAGGACCACCGCATTCTCCGCATGTCCGGTAAGCCGGATCTCCGGGAAAGCGGAGGCGAAGAATTTGTTGAACCGCGTTTTGGCGTATTCCACCGGATTGTACTTGACCACCCGGTCAATGCAGGCAACCTCCTCCAGGGCGAACCTGTCGGTTAACGCTCCGGCGATTCCGTAGTTAATCACCCGGGTGATGGCATTTCCGCTTTTCTCTTGGGTCTGCAAAACCTGCGAAAGCGCTACCCCGCCTTTTAAGAATCCCATCCCCGAAATGATCAGTAACATCCCATCCCCCTCGTAGGTGAGACAGGGTTGCTGCTCATCCAAACATTTCAGCCGGTGGTGATCGATGAACGGCCGCGCCTCAAGCGCGGTGGCAAAGACCAAAAGCATCATGGCGCAAGTCCTTCCGCCAGCGCGAACAGTTTTTCAAATGCCCGGTTCCCCTCTCCCCCCAGGGACAGCGAGTACTCATTGACGTAGAGGTCGATGTGGCGGTTGATCACGTTTGCCTCCAGTTCCTGGGCATGCTGCCGGATGAAATCGTAGAGCGGCGCATCCGGGTTTCCCTTTTCGGCCGACGCTTTAAGGATGGATTGGCGCAGGGCCGCGGTGAAATCGCTGACGGTGGCAGGGGGCAGATTGCG
>CAYWLT010000192.1:0-5902 GCA_964459295.1 uncultured Thermodesulfobacteriota bacterium | reverse complement strand
CCCGGTTTTTCTGAAATCGCCGCGGCAGAGGATGCCGTCCCGGGCCGCCGCTCCGATAATCACCGTGCGGCTGACCGCGCGCCCGCGCCTGTTCAGGAGATGCGCTAAGGGCAGCAGCGGCGCTACCCCGATGCCCCCGGCCACCAGCACCGCCGCCTCAATCTGACGGGGCAGGCTGAACCCGCTGCCGAGGGGGCCGAGCAGGTCTATATCCTCTCCCTGCTTCATTCGTGACAACAGCAGGGTGGCTTTCCCCACTGTCCGGTAGAGGATCTCAATGCAGGAAGGGGCCCCGGATGCCGACGCAGCGCCGGTTTCCCCGCAGAGGCGGTGTACGGCAAAAGGGCGTCGCAGCAGGGGATCAATTGAGCTGCCCGCCTTCACCATGACAAACTGTCCGGGTTTGGACCGGGCAGCCGCACCGGGACACTGTATCCTCATGCTATAATAGCCGGGCGAGACGTTCCGGTTAGCGATGATTCTGGCCATGGGGAGTCGTCATAAGCAGCGCCCGCCTTAGCCCGGGGGCCGGCTTGCCGAAGAGGAAGGTTTCATTTCAAGTGCCATGACTACGGCATCCTCGCGGGTGTCGGTGTAATATCCCCGGCGCACGCCCACCGGCTTGAATCCCTGTTTGACATAGAGCGACATCGCCTGATCATTGAAGCGCCGCACTTCAAGGTAGGCCCATTTCACACCCCGGGCGCCGGCGTGGGCGAGGCAGTGGGTCAGCAGCCTCGTCGCCACTTTGCGCCGTCGGAAGCGGGGATGGCAGGCGAGATTGAGGATGTGCATCTCGTCCTCCACGAACCAGGCGCAGAGGTAGCCCGCGATCTCCCGTCGGGCGTTCCTGGCAACAAACATCTTTGAGCGATGGTTGCGACATTCCTCCATGAACAGCTTGCGCGTCCAGGGGGTGACAAAGGAATTCTCTTCTATGGCCATGATCTCATCGAGATCATCAAGGGTCATTTCTCCGACAGCAAAACCCCGTTCCCCGGGGGCGGGCTGCCGCAATTCCCGCAGCGTGCGATTACTTTGCCGCAATGACATTTGTTTCCAGGATGGATCCCGCTGAGCGGATGCCGCGCTGGCCGCTCGCGATTAGGAGGCTGATCATCTCGGCGAGGTTGACCTTGTGGCTGCTGCCCGCCGCCTCGACGATCATGGGAAGATTGGCCCCGGTGATGATTTCGATTTTGCCCCGGCTGAGCAGCGACAAACTCAGGTTGGAGGGGGTTCCGCCGAACATGTCCACCAGGATCAGCGTTCCGTCCGGCGTGTTGACTTCCCTGACCGCGGCCAGCAGCTTTTCATGCACCTGGTCAGGATTGTCGTCGATGTTGATGGAGACGGTTCGAAAATTGTCAAGCGGACTGCCGGTGATGATACGTGCGGTATTGAGCAGCTCCTCGGCCAGCCGCAGATGAGCGGCAATGATTATTCCCACCATGCGTATTCCCCTTTGTCAGGCGATTGAAGGATAACCCCGTGCTGCGTTGCTTGCATCCTTGGCCATTGCCTGGCCGATCTCCCCGGCCGGGCTCGGGCGAGGCGGCGCACCCGAGCGCCCTCCTCCCTTCTCGAGATTTCACGCGCCTTGCTTCCGGATGTTTTTTGCCGGCCGGGGAAAAAGGCAGTCACGTTTTTCCCAGGTCGCGGTGAATGATCTGCACCTGATAGCCCTTTTCCCATAAGAAGCGCTGAAGGCGGTTGGCCACCGCGATGGAGCGGTGCCTGCCGCCGGTACATCCGACGCAGATGGTAAGGTAGGACTTCCCTTCCTGCTCGTAGAGCGGGGTGAGGAAGGCGATCAGGTCAAAAAACTTGTCCTGGAACTTCGCCGCCGCCTCGTTGTTCATCACATAATCACAAACCGCGCTGTCATTTCCCGAAAGATCGCGCAGCTTGTTGATGAAAAAGGGGTTCGGCAAAAACCTCACGTCGATCACCAAATCGGCGTCCGTGGGGACGCCGTATTTGTAGCCGAACGAGGTGAGGATGACGTGCATCTTCCTCTGGCCGGCGGTGCGGAAGAGTTCGGAGATCATGTTGCGCAACTGGTGAATGCTCAGGTTGGAGGTATCAATGATCTCGTCGGCAAGCGTGCGCAGGTCGGAGAGCATCTCCCGCTCTTTGTGGATTCCCTCGAGCACCGTTCCCCGTTCCGCCAGGGGGTGCTGCCGCCGGGTCTCGTTATACCGCCGCACCAGCACCTCATCGCTCGATTCCAGGAAGAGGATGGTGATCTCCTGCCCCTGCTCCTTCAGCTCCCGAAAGATCGCGGGGTATTCCTTCAGAAACAATCTCTGCCGGACATCCATGACCATGGCGATTTTGGTGATTTCGGCGGAGGACGCGGTGCAGAGCTCGAGAAACCGGGGCATAAGCACCGGCGGGAGGTTGTCAATGCAGTGGAAGCCTGCGTCCTCCAGCGCCCGCATCACCGTGCTCTTGCCGGAGCCGGAAAGCCCGGTAATGATCAGTGTCGGTATCGAATGCATATCCCTGGTCCGTAATTGCGCCGGCGGTGTGCGCGCGGCGGGCATCGACCGTGCGGATCCGGCGTTGTTATTTCTCATCTTCCCGGACAATTATCCGGTACAGATCTTCTCCCGTGCGCGCCTTCATGCAGCTTTCTCTGAACGTCACTTCCCGGGCGATGCGGGAGATGCGCGCCAGGGCCTTTAAATGGGCGCCGGCGGAGCTTTCCGGCGCGACCAGGAGGAAAAAAAAATGGCTCGGTTTGCCGTCCAGCGCGCCGAAATCGATGCCGCCTGTGCTTCGACCGAAGAGCGCCAGCAAATGGTCAATGTTTTTCAGCTTGCCGTGGGGAATAGCCACCCCGTCATTGATGCCGGTGCTGCCCAGCTTTTCCCGTTCCAGCAGGACCCTTACCAGTTCTTCCCGGTCCACCGCGGGTTCACGAAGCGCCAGATATTCCACCAGCTCATCAATCACGCCTTTTTTGTTTTTTGCCTGCAGGTCCGGAACAATCAGATCTTGCTTGATAATGTCGGTTATTTTCATAGTATCAACAGGTGGTAAAAATAGTAAATAGATGTGAGATCTGTGATCTGCGATATGGGATTAAAATTTTTTTCATCGCACATCCCCCATCGCATATCCCATGACTCAGGGATTTCGCGCTTCGAATTTACGGCAGCCTCAGCTGTCAAATCTGAAATCCGAATGTCGAAATCCTAGCCAAACATATTTGAAATTCCCCCTCACCCTCTCCCCAGCGGGGAGAGGGTGAGTAGTCGAGATTTAGTTCCCTCTACCCTCCGGGGAGAGGTTTACCCGCCTCTGGCGGCGCCGAAGGCGACCAGGGGCTAGGGGGAACTAATTGTGAGAGAGAAATTCTCAGATTTACCTGTGTAAGAGCCTGAACAAATCCAAATGTCAAATGACACAAATTCAAAACACTGCTTAAGCCCACGGAGGTTTCGGTCATTTGAACATTTGGATTTTGATATTGTTTAGAATTTAGGATTTTGTGCTTGGAGTTTCGCCCGTGCCGTTACATAATTCTTTTTGAACCGGATATTAAGCCTCGAAAACATCACGACCAGCCCCCTCTATACTTCCGGCTCCACCAGGCAAAGGTCTCCGTCCTTGAGATGATAGATCACGTTGATTATTCCCGTTGCGTCGTTGATAAAAACCAGGAAATCGTTTTGCGACAGCTTAAGCTGCATGACCGCCTCCTCCAGTGACATGGGCTTGGCGAAGATGTGCTCGGTCCGGATTATATCCGGCGCTGGGTTGTCGCCGGCGTCGATTGAGGACATCAGGTTGTCGCGGCCGGTCGCCTTGGCGACGGGAGGGGACGCCTTGTGATCCTTCAGCTTGCCCTTGTATTTTTTTATCTGGCGGTTGATTTTGTCCACCACCAGGTCGATGGCCGAATACATGTCGCTGGTTTCCTCTCTGGCGTTGAGAGTGGTCCGTCCGGCCTTGAGGGTGATTTCCGCCGTGTAGCGGTGTTTTTCCAGGGAGAGCACCACATTGATCTCGTTGAGGCCGCCGAAGTATTTATTTATTTTTGCCGCCTTTTCCTCCGCGTATGCCTTCAACGCCGGGGTTGCCGCTAAATGTCTGAAGGTAACTGAAACATCGCTCATACGCTATCCTCCCTGTGGTTTTAATGATAGATACGCGGCCCATGGGCCGCTTGACTCCAACCGGGATGCTGGGGTGGCGCCGCCTCTGCGCCGGGATTACAGGCGAAATCGCTCTCCCAAATATACCTCACGGGCCCGGGGGCTGTCGATGATGGATTGCGCGGTGCCGTGCTCTAAAATTTCGCCGTGGGATATGATATATGACCGGTCGCATACCCCCAGGGTCTCCCGCACATTATGGTCCGAGATGAGAATGCCGATGCCGTTTTCGCGTAGCCGGCCGATGATGTCCTGAATGTCATTGACCGCGATGGGATCAATCCCGGTAAACGGCTCGTCAAACAGCAGAAAGGAAGGCGAGGTCACCAGCGCCCGGGTTATCTCCAGCCTCCTTCGTTCGCCGCCGGAAAGCACGAACGCCTTGCTGCGGGCGAGATGGGCAAGCCCCAGGCCGTTGAGCAGCGTGGCCAGGCGTTCCTGCTCCTCTTCCCGGCTTAAGGAGAGGGTCTGCAGGATTGCCAGGATGTTTTCCTCCACGGTTAGCTTTCGAAAAACCGAAGCCTCCTGGGGAAGATAGCCGATGCCTTTGCGGGCCCTCAAATACATCGGGCAGTCGGTCAGGTCCTCACCGTTGAGTGAGATGCTGCCGGCATCGGGCTTATAGAGGCCCGCGATCATGTAAAAGGTGGTGGTTTTCCCGGCTCCGTTGGGGCCGAGCAGACCCACCACCTCACCCGGCTGTACCTCCAGGGCTAGGTCGGCAACCACCTTGCGCTGACCGAAGCACTTGGTCAGATGCTGTGCTGAAAGTTTCCGCATGCGACTGAAGTATACACCTCCTGATGCCTGATATCAAGCGGCTCGTCCGCCGCCTTTTATCGGGGTGGGGGAGCGCCGGCCCCACCCGCGGTCGCGGGTTTTGCATTCCCGGCCGGGATGGCCTCGATCTGCTTTGTTTCCTTTTTTCTCTCGTCCTGGATGCTCTTGGGAAAGATGGTGGAGTCAACCTTTCCCTCAAAGAAGATCCGATCCTCTTCCAGCAGCACGGTGATCTTATCGCAGCTGATGAGATTATCACCCTGCCAGATTTTGGGATTGCCGGTCATAACGATTTTTTGCTCGGGGTTGTAGAAGATGATTCGGGTGCCGGTGGCAACCCGGTCGGCCTGGGACATTTTGACGTTTCCCGAGGCCTGTACCGTTTTTATGCCGCCCTTCTGCTCATAGTCAACCGTCATGGTGTCCGCGACGATAACCATGTCTTCCTGCTTGGCCACCACGTTGCCTTTGAAGGTAACCGTGCTTTTCTTGTTGTCCGCCTCCAGGCTCTCCGAGGTTATTTTCACCGGCTTGCTTGAGGCAAAGGGCGAGGAGAGCGGGCCTTCCCTCTCTTTTTTATCTTTCTTCTCTTTCTTTTCCTGTGCGGCCTTCCCGGCCGCCGCTTCGGTTTCGCCGGGCGGTGGCGCAGATACGGCCGCATCGCGGCGTTCCGGGGCAATGACCGGTGCGGGTGCAGGCGGCGCCGCTTCGGGCATCGGCGCGGCCGCGGCCCTTTCGGCAACCGCGCCCGCTTCGGGCGCGGGAGCCATGGCGGACTTTTCCTCTTCGTCGGCCGGCAGTTCGGCTCCAGCCGCCTCCTCTACTGTTTCTTCCTGCACGGTTTTTTTCGGGAGGCCCGCATCAGGGCGCACGGTTGCGATTTTTTCCGGAGGCACCGCCGGTTCTTCCTCGACAGGTGGGGCCGCCTTTGCGATACTGGCATTGACCTTGGCGGC
>CAYWLT010000191.1:0-5966 GCA_964459295.1 uncultured Thermodesulfobacteriota bacterium | reverse complement strand
AAACATGAGATTTTCCTTATTGTGACACAGTCTCTTGGGGCAGAGGCTTGAGGTGAGGGGGAAGTACAGTACTGAAATCTATTTTCATGCTTCGTGGTGACCCGGAGGGGCATGGGGGATTTTCTCAGCCACAACATAGCAAATCCCAACTTTTTAATGGCGCGGACTTGCTAGTCCGGCACGGACAGACCCCATGGCAACTCCTTTCGTCGAAGCAACCGGAAACCGCCTGCATGCGGTATAAGTCGTAAGGCACGGGGTCGTGCCGCAAACTGATAAACATATTGTTGTGGCAAAGAAAATTCCCCATGCCCCTGGTCCGCCTCTATGCCTACGTACTATCCCCTGCATCTTTCTATCGCGGGTAAAAAATGTCTGGTGGTCGGCGGCGGAAAGACCGCGGCGCGAAAGGTCGCGACCCTGCTTCGCTGCGGCGGTAGGGTGGAGGTGGTTTCTCCTGACGCGGTTCCGGCCATCCGCGCGCTGGCGCGCCGCGAAAAGATTCACTGGCGTGAAAGAAAATTCAGGGCATCCGATTGCGCAGGCGCATTTCTCATATTCGCCGCTACCGCCAGCGTGGATACAAACCGCAGCATTGCCCGCTTGGCAAAGGAAAAATCCATTTTGGCCAACGTGGCGGACAGCCCGGCGGACTGCGATTTTATTGTTCCCGCCTTGGTGAAACGGGGGCATCTTACCATCAGCATCGCAACCGAAGGCCTTGCTCCGGTACTGTCGAGCAGGATACGCAAGGATCTGGAGCGCTTTTTTGGACCGGAGTATGTTCGCTATACCCGGCTCATCGGAGGAGTACGATGCGCGATTGTCAGGAACCAGCGGTTGACCGGAAAGCAAAAAAGGAAAGCGTTGCAATCTCTGCCGTCATTGCCCCTCAGGGAGCGGCTTGCCCTGGGAGAAAATATCTCCCCGCGCGATGTCCTTAAGAAGCTGGGCATCAGGTAATCAGGTAATGGCCATTACATTGTTACGAATCGGCACGCGGGGAAGCCCGCTGGCCATGGCGCAGGCCGAATGGGTCAGGGCGCACCTGCTCCGCTGTGACGAAAAACGGCGTTTGGAGATTGTTCCCCTCAAAACCTCCGGGGACCATCTCTCGCATCAACCTCTGTCCCGCCTGGGAGGAAAGGGGATATTCACCCGTGAGCTGGAAAAAGCGCTCCTTGCGGGCGAGATCGATCTGGCGGTTCACAGCATGAAGGATCTTCCGGTGGATCTTCCTCCCGGGCTGATGCTCGCGGCCATCACCATGCGGGAGAACCCGCTTGATGTGCTTATTACCCGAAACGGCAGGGACCTGGAGACCCTACCCGCCGGCGCCACTGTCGCGACGGGCAGCCTTCGCAGGCGGGCCCAGCTGCTTCGCTACCGGAGTGATCTGGTCATCCGGGACATCCGCGGTAATGTGGACACACGGCTAAAAAAGCTCCATGACGGTTTTGCCGACGGGCTGGTGCTTGCCGCCGCCGCGCTGAAGCGACTCGGCAGGAGTGACAGCATTGCCCAGTATCTGAATCCCGACATCTGCATTCCCGCGGCAGGACAGGGCGCGCTCGGTATCGAGATACGGGAGGACAACCGGCCGCTCAGGGAGTTGCTTACAATGTTGCATGATCAGGAATCCGGCCTCACCGTCAGGGCGGAACGGGGCTTTTTACGTGCCCTGGGCGCCGGATGCCATACGCCGGCAGGCGCGTATGCGGAATTGAGAGGCGGCGAGATGCTGCTCAGAGGGTTTGTCTCTTCTCCCGGCGGGAGGGAGATGGTCAGGATGAAAATGCTCGGCCGCCGGGAGGAGGGTGAAATTCTCGGAGAACTCCTGGCCCGCAGGGTATTGAAGGGCGGCGGAAGCAGCCTGTTGGCGGAAACGCGGGGGGCGCCATGAGCGCATCCCCGGGAAAAGTTTATATCGTCGGCGCCGGTCCGGGTGATCCCGGACTCATCACCCTCAAGGCCATGCGGCTCATCGGGGAAGCTGATGTCATCGTCTATGATCACCTGGTAAATCAGCGGATCCTTAGATACGCGCAGACGCGGGCGATACTGATCGACGCGGGCAAGCAGGCGGGGCACAGGATGCTGGAACAGGGAGAGATCAACCTGCTGCTGGTAAAGGAGGCAAGACGCGGCAGGACAGTGGTCCGGCTCAAGGGCGGAGATCCCTTCATTTTCGGGCGCGGCGGGGAAGAATGCGAGGCGCTGGCCGTGCGCGGCATTCCCTTTGAGGTTGTTCCCGGCGTGACCTCGGCGGTGGCCGCCCCGGCCTATGCCGGCATCCCGCTGACCCATCGCGCCTGTGCCTCTTCGGTCGCGCTGGTTACCGGCCATGAGGATCCCGCCAAGAAGACCGGCATGGTGGACTTGCAGAAACTGGCCCGGGCGGTGGATACCCTTGTTTGCCTCATGGGTGTGGGGACGATGGACCAAATGGTGCGGGAACTCCAAGCGGGAGGCGCGCGGCCGGATATGCCGGTTGCCGTGATTGAGCAGGGGACCTATCCACATCAAAGAGTGGTGGAAGGGACGCTTGGCACCATCATTCCCCGGGTGAAGTTGAAGCATATCAGGCCGCCGGCGGTGATGGTGGTAGGAAAGGTGGCACAGCTCCGCGGACGGATAGCCTGGTTTGAATCACTGCCGCTCTCCAATAAAACGATTGTCATTACCCGTGCCGAAGATCAGGCGGACACGTTGGCAGATTTGCTGGAGCAGGCCGGCGCCCGAGTGATATGCTTTCCCACCATAGAGATCGGACCGCCCCGCAGCTATGGGAAGCTCGACGACGCGCTGCAGCGAGCTCACAACTATGATTATCTTGTTTTTACCAGCGTTAATGGCGTGCATGCTTTTGTCTCCCGCATGCGGTTTCTGAAAATAAAAAGAGAGCGGCTCTGCGGTGTGACCATTGCCGTCCTGGGGGAGATGACCGCACAGGCGCTTCGTATGCACGGCATTACCCCCGGCATTGTTCCGGCGGTGTTTACCTCGCGAAATCTGGCGGCCGCGTTCAGGGGCGAGCAGATGCGGGGGAAAAAGGTGCTGCTGGTGCGGTCGGACATCGCCGGTGTCCTGCTGCCGCGCGCGTTCAAAAAGATGGGCGCCCTGGTGGAAGAAGTGAGCGGATATCGCATCACGAAGCCGCGGGTGAAGAACGGTGAGATGAAACGCATCTTTGAGCAGGAGCGGGTCGATTGCATCACATTCACCAGCCCTTCCACCTTTGTAAATTTCTTGTCGCTTATGAAAGGCACGCCGGTAAAACCGATATTGAAGAAAACGGCGGTGGCGGCTATCGGACCGGTGACCCGGCGGGAGATTGTGAAGCACGGTATCAAAGTGAGCATCACCGCCTCTCCCCACACCATACCGGCCTTGGCAAAGGCCATAATCGCCTACTGCGGCGCAAAGAAAAAACGGGAGAATTAGCATGGCTTTTCCGCAGCAGCGGTTGCGACGGTTACGGGCAACGGAGCCTTTGAGGCGGATGCTGAGAGAAACCCGCCTTGCCGCTGATGACTTTATCTATCCGGTCTTCCTTAAAGAAGGGGCGGGTGAGAAGGCTGAGATATCCTCCATGCCCGGTGTGTACCATCATGCACTGGATTCGTTGCTCAAGGAGCTGGAGGAGGTGAGCGCGCTCTCCATTCCGGCTGTCCTCCTCTTCGGCCTGCCCATCAGCAAGGATGAGACGGGCAGCGAGGCTTTTGCAGCCAAAGGCATTGTGCAACGGGGGATCAAGGCGATTAAGACGTCTTTTCCGGATCTGATGGTCATTACCGACATTTGTCTCTGCGCCTACACCGTCCATGGCCACTGCGGGGTTATAGAAAACGGCCGGGTGGACAATGATAAGACCCTGGACATCCTGCAGAAAGTTGCCGTCAGCCACGCTGCTGCCGGGGCAGACATGGTCGCCCCCTCCGATATGATGGACGGCAGGGTGGGGGCAATAAGGGCAGCGCTTGACGGCAATGGCTACGCAGAGATCCCCATCATGTCTTATGCCGCCAAGTTCGCCTCGCATTTTTACGGCCCCTTCCGCGAGGCGGCTGATTCCTCGCCCCGCTTTGGCGACCGGAGAAACTACCAGATGGACCCGGCCAACGCTCAGGAAGCTTTGCGCGAAATAGCGCTGGACATCGAAGAGGGGGCGGACATCATCATGGTCAAGCCGGCTTTGGCTTACCTGGACATTATCTTCCGCGCCAGGGAGAAGTTCGGGTGCCCCCTGGCCGCCTACAACGTGAGCGGCGAGTACGCCATGGTTAGGGCGGCGGCAGCGCGGGGCATGCTCGATGAAAAACAGATTATGATGGAAGTGTTGCAATCCATCAAGCGCGCGGGCGCCGACCTCATTATCACCTACTTTGCCAAGGAAGCAGCGATGATGCTGAAGGAGGGGTGAGAGGTGGGATGTGAGATAGAATTCAGGAGTCAGAAGTCAGAATTAATAGGATATACGATCTGCGCTGAAAGGTCGGTAGGAGCGGCTTTAGCCGCGAGCGGTGTATGATGAAATTCGATAAACACTTTTTCGACTTGTCATTCTGCGGCTTGACCGCAGCATCCAGACAGTTGATCAAAAATCTTGGATCCTGCGATCAAGTCGCAGGATGACACCCCCTGGGTCACAAAATATCCGGTAGAACTTTTAAATCGTCCGAATTGGGTTTATAACCCGGCCTGTTGTCGAATCGCATATCCAAGTGAGGGCAACCGGCCGGTCGTCCCTACAGAGACCTTATGTTTGGATTATATGCACGTGAAATAAAAAACCTGAAATAAAGAGAAACATGACAACAGGAATCTCCCTTCCTCCCAAGCACCAAATCGTTCTTGCCGCCTTCGGGACCTCGCTTGATCCCAAGGCAGCCTATACCCGCATGCAGGTGCGTTTTCAGGAGCGCTTCGGGCAGCGAATTCCCATGGGTTTTACCTCGCGGGTGGGTGAGCCGAAGCTCAAGGCGATCCTGGAAAGCATTCCCGCTGACCCGGACCTTGTGGTGGTGATCACGCCGATTTTCATGCTTGAGGGACAGGTGGTCAAGCGTGACATCGTGGAGGCGGCGAGGGAATGCGAACACCGCTTTAAAGAGATCCGCATCGCCCGCCCGCTTCTTCCCGATGGCCGGATCTACGAAGTGGTCCGGCATGAGGTGGCGTCGCGCATGAAGAACGTTCCCCCCGCGGCGACGGGCATTATTTTTGTCGGGCACGGGACGCCGGATGACGATGCGGCGCGGTTATACGGCGAGTGTGCCCGGCAGCTGACGTCACTTTTTGCGTCGCCGTTCAGGGCCGCGTTCGGCAACCTGGAAAGCCCGGCGCCCTATCTCGGAGAGGGCGTGGGCGAACTCATCATGAGCGGCATCGGTCGCCTCCTGGTCCAGCCCTTCATGATCGTTCATGGCGTGCACATGCACGATGATGTCAAGGGCGCCCTGGAGGAGCAGGATCCGGACAACCGGCTTTACCGCTTCCTGCTCGATCGATGGGGGGAGCCGGTGAAGCAGAGGCTGAGAGAAATTCACCGCATCTACATGCCTGGATTGGGGGCCTATCCCGGCGTTTTCCACATCTTCGCCGATCACACCCTGGAAGCTCTCTCGGCGGGTGCCTCGCCCGCGCGTCAGGAAAGGTAGATGAACCATGAGGCCGGATCAGATCGAGAAGAAAAGCTTTCAACTGATTGAAGCGCGGATTCCTTCTCACCCATTCAATCGTCGGCAGTGGTCGGTGGTAAAACGGATGATCCATGCCACCGCCGACTTCGAACTGGTTCACACCACCGCATTTCACTCCCGGGCGCTGCAGGCGGGCATTAAGGCCCTGCGCAGCGGTGCTCCCATCATCACCGATACCAACATGGTGAAGGCGGGCATCAGCCGGAAGCGGCTGCGCGCCTACGGGACAAAGGTCTGCTGGGCACTCTGCCGCCAGTCGGCGGC
>CAYWLT010000190.1:0-5972 GCA_964459295.1 uncultured Thermodesulfobacteriota bacterium | reverse complement strand
TTCGGATTTCGCGCTTCGGATTTTGGATTTGTTCTCCTAAGGAGGTCTACCCATGTTGCAGTTGATCAAAACCCGAAGAAGCATCAGGAAATTCACCGGCCAGCCGGTGGCGGACGAGATGGTGGAGCAGATCATCGAGGCGGGCATCTGGGCGCCTTCAGGGCTCAACAACCAGCCCTGGAAGGTTGCCGTCATCAGGGAACCGTCTGCCAAAAACACCATAGCGTCCCTGACCCGCTACTCGGCCATTATCCAGGGAGCGCCGGTGTTGCTGGCGCTGTTCCTTGATACCTCCGCCAGCTATGACCGCACCAAGGATGTTCAGGCAATGGGCGCCTTTATCCAAAACATGCTGCTTGCCATACACGCGCAGGGGTTGGGCGGCGTCTGGCTGGGGGAAATTCTCAAGAACAAGGAAAAGGTGTCCGGCATCGTAAACGCCCCGGACGCTTTCGAGCTGATGGCCGTCATCGCCCTCGGGCATCCCGCGGAGACCGGGGGCCGGGGAAGCCGGAAAAGCGTCAAGGACGTGGTATTCTACCGGGGCTAGCAGCCCGGGCCGGAGCAAAGATCTACCATGATGATCGTTGACACGCATACGCACATTTTCCCCGACGCCGCGGCGGAGCGGATTCTGCAACATACCGCACAGCAGTTCAAGGTAAAGGTGTATGGGACCGGAACCGCCTCCGACCTGCTTGCCCAGATGGATGAAAGCGGGGTGGACCATGCGGTCATCCACATGGTTGCCACTACCCCGCAATCGGTAAGGGACATAAACAGCTGGCTCATCAATCTCCGGGAGCCGCGGTTCATAAAATTCGGGACGGTGCTCCCCTTTCAGAAGGATTGCCGGGAGGAACTGCGCCGGCTGAGGGACAGCGGTATCAGCGGCATAAAGTTGCAACCCGAGGTACAGGGGTTCACGGTCGACGATGCGACGGTCGCCTATCCGGTGTATGAAGAGCTGGCGCGTTGCGGCATGAAGGTCATGTTTCATGTGGGGGGCAACCCCGAGGTCACCGCGCAGGCGCGGTCAACTCCGCGCATGGTGCTCCGGGTGGCGCAGGACTTTCCCGAACTTGTCATCATTGGCGCGCACCTGGGCGGACTCAATATGTGGGACGATACGGCTCAGACTCTGGCCGGACGGGACAATGTGTATCTGGAAACCTCCATGACCTACGGGAGAATCAGCGCATTTCTTGCTGAAACCATCATCAGAAAGCACCATCTGAACAACATCTTCTTCGGGTCCGACTACCCCTTTGCTCCGATCAAGCAAAGCGTGCAGAGCGCGCTCGGCACCCCGTTTGTAAACCGTGAAGAAAAAAAAGCCCTCATGGGGCTCAACGCCAGGGCGTTCTTCAGGATTTAAACGAACCCAATTATCCCGCTTTTCTATCGTACCCACCCCTCAAAAAACCACTGACGGCGGGAAAGTGATACCGATCAACACCTCGGCCGGTATCCCGTAGGCCTGCGCCATTTTGACCGCGCCGTCCTTGAAGGCGATGTATTCAAGCCACCGGCCGTTTCTCTCCTGCTTGAGCCGTATCTCGTCCGCACCGTACGGAGTGCCGCACCTTTTCTTCAAGAGCTTCAGGTAGGCTTCAAAAAAGACGGCATAGGCGCTGATAAAAAGATCCAGCTCCTTTTCCTCAAGCTGCATGAGCTTGCAGCCCACCTTGGTTGCAAGAGGCTTGGACCAGTGGTCCATGTGGTACTGCACATCAAGACCTTCGCGCATCGCATCGCGGTCGCGTCCGAAGCGGTCGGCCACCGCGTCCATTGCCTTCCGCACATCCATCAGGTCTTCCTCAACCCGCACCGCCGGAAAGAGATCGAGATTCATGAAATAAGGGCCCGCTCCGGCCTTTGCCCATTCCGTGTTGAAATGGCCCATGGGGCAGCACGGATTTTCGGGAAACACCTCCACCTGGAATACCGTGGGGTCCACCTTCCCGGCGGTGCCCGGCATGGCGATGCCTTTCAGCTGCATAAGGGCAATGTTGGCTTTTTCAATCGTTCCGCCCCGTACGGTAACGATATGCGCGCTGCCCGCCGGGAAGCGATACCGCTTCTCGCTGCGCGCCCCGCCCCCGGAAACCTCGAGCAGCTCCCCCGCCGTCTTCTTCTGCATTTCATTGACAAAATCATCAATCTTCACCCGCGATCTCCTTATCATGAAACTATGGGGACGTTGTTGACTAAGTTGAATTACTTTTTGACCCAAGGTAAGCGGCGGCTTCCGCAATGAGGTTGGCGCTCCAGCTCCGCTGGATCGGTTTGCCTTAAAAGGCTTGTCCTGACGCCCTGGACTGAATAACCTGGTTCCGGCACTTGGACCAGCGTTAAGCCGCCCCTGCTCTGTATTTTAATTTTATTTTACTTCGGCAACAGCACGTTGTCCATGGCCTTTTTCACTTCCTCCTTAAGCGCCGCTACTGCTTTCATTGCTTGAACCATCGCCGGACTCCACACATAGCACAGCTCGATTATAGCCCGGCCCCGGGGAGGGGGAATCACGTTCATCCACCCGGCAAAGTGGCGAGGCGTTCTGGCGCCCATTATAAAGAGGGCATTGCACATTTTAAACCGGCAATGCCCTCTTTCTGCCTTTTGATGTACTCATGCCGCGGCTTCGCGCTTATTCCCCATCCTCACTGGCAAGTGCATTCAAAGGCGGGTTGACCGCGAGCGCCTCGATCATCTCGGAATACGAGGATCGCAGACCGGTATCGGGATATTCTTCGGCTTCACCTTCCAACATCCCGAGTTCCGCAGCTTCCGATGCGATTCCGATATACGCCTCGGCTTTTTGCAAAACCGCCCGCGCGTCATTCGCCCGCGCGGAGTGCGCCTCACAACCGGCGCCGGCCTCGACCCGAATAAGCTCATCCGCCAGGGTGTCATAGTCCTTGTTGCCGATGGCATGCTTGTCATAGTCGCTGATGGGCAGCCCGCAGTCAACCGTCTCCCGCAGGCGGATGGTATAGCGAATGACCGTTTCAAACGCGTCACTTCCGAACTGGTCCTTCACCTTTTCCAGCACGCGCCGGGAATACCTGGTACGGTGGTCAAACATGGTAATCAGGGCGCGGCAGGCCATCTCATGGCCGAGCTTTTCCTTGAGCAAAATGACAATCTCCAGCAGCTTCTCGACCCCCCGGAGCGAAAACAGGCTCATGTCAATGGGAATGATCACTTCCTTGCAGGCACGCAGGGCGTTAAAGCAGAGCAGGCCGATGCTGGGCGGACAATCAATGATGCAATAATCGTAGGCCCGGCCGAGTGACTGCAGCGCGTTCAGCAGCCGGTTTTCACGCCCGTCCACGCCGGAAAGCTCCTGCTCAACCGCGCTCAAAATGACGCCGGAGGGGGCAAGATCAAACCGCTCTTTCACCGGCAGAATGATTTCTTCGAGTCCAAGGATCTCGCTCGCGTGCGGGGTCATCACATGGTACATACTTTTTTCGAGATCAGCCGGATTGATATTCAGGCCCATGGTGGCATGCGACTGCGGATCACAATCGACCAAAAGCACCTTGTATCCCCGGGTCGACAGGGATGAGGAAAGGTTAATCGCGGTTGTTGTTTTACCGCATCCCCCTTTTTGATTGGCAATGGCTATAACTCTCATCTTGTTTGCTCCCCCATGGCGCGGTAGTTTGTATTGGTTGCCGGACAATGTGCGCAAAAGTGCCGTCCTTATAACAAAGGGCTATCAATTATACAAGAAAAAAACGCGATATATAGTAAAAATTTTTCCACCAGCACAATAGATTGCGTAGCAGGCCGCTCTTTTTATTTTCCCGCTTGCTGCACCACCGGCCGGAATGGATGGCGCGCCAAACTATTTGCAATGATCGGTTATTACGGCTATAGTAGCGCCTGAGGGCACATCAAGGGAAAGGAGGTGAATGCAGTTTTAGGTGAAACCGGCGGGAATAAGCTGTAAGCTTTATATCCTTAATTGAATGAGGAGGGAATCTGCCATGATCGACAGCATTTATAAAATTATTGAGGTAGTGGGAACCAGCAATAAGTCCTGGGAGGATGCCGCACGCAACGCCGTTGAAACGGCGGGTAAAACCGTCCAGGATTTACGGGTTGCCGAAATTGTACGGCTTGACATGACCGTGGAGGAAGGAAAGGTGGCAAATTACCGCGCGCGGGTCAATCTTTCCTTCAAGTATCATGAGGATTAGCAGCACTGCGAGTTTATCCTGGATACACGCTGGACTTCACAGGAAGGGGCAGCCGCCGCATGGGCGCTGCCTCTTCTTGTGAGCCACGCAGCAGACGGGTGTTTTTCAACAACCGGTTAGTTCCTGATAACATAGCCCTGCAGGAGCTTCGACAGCTGCTGTATCATGCCGCCGATGCGCATGCCGATTTCGAACCGAACATAGGAATCAAGCACGCTCTTCCCGAACAGGTTCAGTTCAAATGCCTGCGCTATCAGCAGCACCGGCGTTAAAAGGCTTTTTTCTTCCATGGACCGCGTGTATTCGGCATAGATGAGCTTCATGAACTCGGTCCATTTGACGTAACTGATTCCGGTTAATTTTATGTTCCTGCCGTACACCAGCTTATGAAACCGATGCAGGACATTATTCCTCGTGGCCGGATCCGCTATGGCCGTCTCGCAGGTAAACACGATCAGATACATGTTCAGGCTGAACAGCTCGGAATGAAATTTGCGGTAGAGTTTTTTTTTCGGCCCCATCCCGATCCACCCCTTGAGTCGAAAGCCGATCTGCCCCGCCATGGCCCTGACCTCCTTGTCGGCCAGATGCTCCGACAGCCAGAGGTAAAGGGTTTCGG
This sequence comes from uncultured Thermodesulfobacteriota bacterium, assembly GCA_964459295.1. Taxonomy (GTDB): domain Bacteria; phylum Desulfobacterota; class WTBG01; order WTBG01; family WTBG01; genus CAZWCD01. The sequence continues at coordinate 1,142 of CAYWLT010000190.1, read as the reverse complement.
CACAATCCTGCTTGGATATGGTCAGTGGTGCTTCCATATGAGGAATCATCTGATACCATGCTGGTCCGGAACGGCAAACTTGATCGCTGTATGTCGTGGTCAGGAGACCTATACCACTTTTTCGGGCAGGCCGTCAATCACTTCGGGAAGGTCCAGTCTGCGCAGGGTATCCTGTTTGAGAAGGCCGGTCGCCTCGTCCCATCCACGCAGGCGGTAATATTCGTCCAGCAGTTTTTCAAATTGCGCCCGGTCCAGCGCCTTGCCCTTGCGGGAAATGACTTCATCCCCCGCTCCCGGAAGATAGAGCTCGGGATTATGAATGCCGAACACGTCGGCAATGCGCTCCTCTCGCTCGATAAACTGGGTTTCCGGCAGGCAGTCATCCGATCTTCCCCTCCTTCCGTCGCGCAGGTGGATGGCACGGTTCAGATTGAAGACCCTCTCGCCCGCCCGATGCAGGCGCGCTTCATCGTAATCCTCTCCGGTTACCGCTGAGAGCAGCCTGCTTTCGAGCAGCGGATCGCCCACGTGATCCTGGGAAGCAGCATCGTCAAAAAGGGGAAAGGCGAAATCGCACAGCACCAGGCACTCCTTGGAATATTGCCGCTCCTGTATTATCTTGGCCGCCAGCGCCTTGCCGTCATAGGTGGAAAAATCAACCGCCGCTTCACTTCCCCAGAACTTATCGGCGATCTTTCGCAACACCGCTGTGGAAACATAGGACCGTTCCCCCTTGCTCACATACCAGATTCCCCACTTGGTCAGGGGATGGCAGACCTCATGGAGTTCGGTGATCGGCGGCCTCGGCTCGACGGCGTAAAGGAGGGCGGAAGGTATAAACACCTTGGGGCCATAGGGCAACGGCCGGTCGGTAGCGGCAAGGGTCTTCGCTCCCCCCCCGACCGCTTCAGCGGCGCGCGCCACCCCCTGGGCAAGGATTTTTCCGAACCCCTCTCCGGAGCACATCATCCGCAGCATCATCTCAAAAAACTCCAGGCTCCCCAGCTTATTCTGGGGCAGACCGGTATTCGAGTCAGACAGGACCCCCTGCTTGAAGCACTTTTCCAGCCATAAAAGAAGAAAGGTCATTTCAATCACGCAGAGCGAGTAGTCATCCACCAGGGAGGCGGCGCGAAAGCTGA
>CAYWLT010000189.1:0-6011 GCA_964459295.1 uncultured Thermodesulfobacteriota bacterium | reverse complement strand
GCAGGCAGCAGAATGGTAAAGGCGGTGCCTCGGTCTTTCTGACTTTTTAACGACACCTGGCCCTTATAACTTTCAATGATGCTGTACACAATTGCCAGCCCCAGTCCGCTTCCCCTGGGTTTGGTGGTGAAAAAGGGGTCAAATACCTTATCCGCATCATCTTCATCAATGCCGCACCCGGTATCGGCCACGGTAAGCTGAACCCAGGAGCGCGCATGCGGGCCGGCAGGAAGCGGTTGTGACATCCCTTTGAGTTCAGCTGCCGGTATCTTTGTTGTCCGAATGCTCAGCGTGCCTCCTATGTCCATTGCCTGGTGCGCATTGACAAAAAGGTTCCACAACACCTGCTTGATCTGGTTGGGGTCGGCCTCCAGCATAATTGAGCCGTTCAGATCTGTATCCACCGTGATTGATCCGTGATCGGCGTTGCTGAGAAACAGCTCAATGGTATCCATGATCACCGTATTCAGCTCGATCTGTTTCTTTTTTCTCTGATCAGGGTGGGTGAAGAGCACAAAATCCGTCAGCAGCTGGTCCAGACGGTTGGTTTCTCTGAGCACGATATCCATGAGCCGCTTGTTGTCATCATCAAGCTGCAGGCTCTGCCCGAGGATCTGAATGGAGCCGCTCATGGATGCCAGGGGGTTGCGTATCTCGTGCGCCATGCCCGAGGCCAGCCTTCCCACCGCTGCCAGCCGGTCCATTATCTTGACCTGATCCTCCATCTCCTTGAGCCGCGTAACGTCCTGAAAGGTATACACCTCACCCGGTTGTTCCCGGTCGCCGTCTTTCAGCGCAGATTTTGAAAAACCCAGATAGACCTGCCTGCCGTCATTCCGTCGGAAGGTAATTTCAAAACGGGCCCGGGGCACGTCGTCTCCGCTGCCATTGGTGGCATCCGCACCAGCGGCCGCCTGCAGCAGGCCGGGAAAGACCTCCCCGATCATGCGGCCCTGTACTTGGGAAACGGAATAGCCGGTGAGCGCCTCCGCGGCCCGGTTAAAGAAGGTAATGTTCATTTCCCGGTCTATGGTGAGCAGGCCGCTGTTGATGCTTTGGATGATATTTTTGTGCAGCGCTTCCAGCCGGTGATAATCACTCTCCTTCATGCGGAGCGCTGCCCGTGATTGCCGCACCTGCTCCGACAGGAAGCCGCTTAACAAGGCGACAAGATAAAAGGCGGTTACCCGCATGACCACGGAAAAGAGCAGCGGCGCCGCCTCCCGCACCGCTCCCGCGGGCACGCCATCTACCATGCCGAAATATTCCAGGGCGCATACCATTGCATAGAAGAGGGTTGCCGCCGAGGCAAGAACCATGCTGCCGTTACGATAGAGAATGATGCCGGCGGCAATAATGGACAAGTAATAGAAGAGGGTAAAATCGCTTGTAACACCGCCGGTCACCTTAACCAGACCGCTGATCAGCAGGATATCAAGAAAAAGCTGGGTGTAGGCAAAGGTCTGGAGGTTCTCGGCCTTCCTGATGACAAAGGCATAGCACAGGCTGAGGCAGTAGATTATACCGATGAGCAGGTACAGGCTGAGCAGGTAGGAATCGAGATACGGCTTGCCCGCGGTAATCTGGATCAGCGCTGCCGTTCCCAATGAAAAAGTGGCCAACACCAGCCGTAAGCTCATCAGCCACTTAAGACGCGCCAGCAGCACACCGCGCGATTCTGTTATCTCAGAACGAAACAGCACGTCTTACATGACCCCCGCGTCCTTCATGCCGTACTTTTCCATGCGGTAGCGAATGGCACGATAGGGTATGTGCAGCAGTTGAGCCGCCTTTTTCATTTCCCCGTTGGTTTTCTGCAGGGCCTTGCGCAGCAGGTGCTTTTCCAGGGTCCCCACCGCCTCTGCCAGATCAATTCCCTCGGGCGGAATGTCCGTATCGATCAACTCGCTTCTTTTGGCCTCATTTTTATAGCGGGAAAGGGTGAGGCTCTCGGGAAGAATGATATTTGAGCTTTCCAGCGCCACACTTCTCTCAACAATGTTTTCAAGCTCACGAACATTTCCGGGAAACGTGTATTCCATGAGGACTTGCAGGGCATATGCCGAAATGGTGCGGATTTCCTTGCCCTGTTCCTGCGAATACTTCTTGAGGAAATGCCGGGCCAGGAGCGGTATGTCCATCGTGCGTTCCCGCAGCGGCGGAATTCGAATCTGTATCACATTGAGGCGGTAAAACAGGTCCTCGCGAAATGCCCCGTTCATCACCCGCTCTTCAAGATCGATGTTGGTGGCGGATATGATCCGCACGTCAACCTTGATTTCCTGAATGCCGCCCACCGGCTTAAATGATTTTTCCTGAACGATCCTGAGCAGCTTCACCTGCAGCGGGAGGGAAAGGTCTCCGATTTCATCCAGGAAGATGGTTCCTCCGTCGGCCGCCTGAAAGAGGCCGATTTTATCGGTCACCGCGCCGGTAAACGAACCCTTGGTATAGCCGAACAGCTCGCTCTCCAGCAGCTGTTCCGGCACGCCGCCGCAATTCATGGTCACAAAAGGTCCCGCTTTTATCGGACTGTGGTTATGAATGGCGCGAGCCACCAGCTCCTTGCCGGTGCCGCTCTCGCCGGTTATGAGCACATTGGCCTTCGAAGCAGCTGCCTTGGGGATCAGATCGAAAATTTTATGCATTTCCGGGCTCACGCTGACGATGCCCTCAAAGTTCGCCGGCGTATCCTTCGCACCCCGGGCCGGTGCGCGTCGCTCGGTGAGCGGGAGCGACTGCAGGGCGTTGCTGACCGTCCGCTTCACTTCATCCACATTAAAGGGCTTGGCAATGTAATCGTAGGCGCCTTCCTTCATGGACTCAACCGCCGATTCAAATGAGGCATGCGCGGTTATCATGATCACCTTGGTCTGGGGGGAGAGCTCTTTGATGCGGTTGAGCACCTCAAAACCGGTTGACCGGGGCATGCGGATATCAGCCAGAACCACATCGAAGGGGTTCTTCTCAAACAGGGTGATCGCTTCCTTGCCGTCCTCGGCGCAGGAAACGGCGTAACCCTCGCGCTTCAGCATTATCTGAAGGCATTCCCTGATGCTCGGTTCATCATCGACCACTAAAATTGTGTGCATGGATTACCTCACAATGGATCCTGTGCGCTACCCCGGGTGCGCTGCTTCCGCCGCAACCTTCCCTTTGACAATCGTATAAATCGCCCTGCCTTCCAGTTCCCAGCCGTGAAAGGGGGAGTTGCGACTTTTTGATTGAAAACGATTGCCGTCAACACGCCCTGCCGAAGCGGGGTCGATGACGGTAATATCCGCGTCGCATCCCCGGCCCAGCGTTCCCTTCGGTATCCCGAGTATCCGTGCCGGATTAACCGAGCATTTCTCAACCAAATCCTTCAACGTCAGCACCCCTTCTTTGACCAGCCGCAAGACCAGGGGAAGCGCCGTCTCCAGCCCGACGATGCCGGACGAGGCATAGTCAAATTCCACATCCTTCTCCAGCGATGAGTGTGGGGCATGATCGGTTGCGATCACATCGATGACGCCCTGCGTCAGAGCCTGGCGGATTGCCTGAACGTCCTTCTCGCCGCGAAGGGGTGGATTCACTTTAAAATTGGTGTCAAATGTTTTCAGGCATTCATCACTTAAGGTAAAATAATGCGGGGCGGTTTCGGCGGTCACCTTGACCCCCCGGGATTTCGCCTCCCGGATAATTTCAACCGCTCCCTTCGTGCTTACGTGAGCGATATGGATACGGCAGCCGGTCAGTTCCGCAAGGCTGACTTCGCGTGCGACTATTATATCTTCGGCAGCATTGGGGATTCCCTTGAGCCCAATTCGCATGGAGGTGGTTCCCTCGTTGATGACGCCGCTTCCCACCAAGTCAACATCCTCGCAGTGACAGATGACCGGCAGGTTAAAATTCTTTGCGTATTCCATGGCCCGCCGCATTAATTCGCTGTTTTTGACGGTCTTGCCGTCATCGGACACGGCCACCGCCCCTGCCCCCCTGAGTTCCCCCATGGGCGCGAGGCATTCGCCCTTCAGTCCGGCGGTTATGGCGCCCACCGGATACACATTGACGCATCCGCTTTTAGCCGCCCGCTCAAGAATATAGTCCGTCACCGCCTGATTGTCGTTAACCGGGTTGGTGTTGGGCATGCAGGCAACCGAGGTGAGCCCGCCCGCGGCGGCCGCCCGGCAACCGCTCTCGATGGTCTCCTTGTACTCATGGCCGGGTTCGCGGAGGTGCACATGCATGTCAATGAGGCCGGGGACCACCAGGCACCCCTCCGCATCAATGATACGCGCCCCGGCAAGCGTCTGATGCCGGGGCTGTTCATCGTTGCGAACTAAGTCGATGATTTTCCCATCGTTGACAAAAATTGAAAGGTAGTCATCCACTCCGTTGAGCGGATCGATAACCCGCCCGCCGCGTATCAGTAACATTGCTGCCTCCTATCTTCCTATTAAGAGATATAACAGGGCCATCCTCACTGCCACGCCGTTGGCCACCTGCTCGAGAATAAGCGCATAGGGACCGTCGGCGACCTCGGGCGCTATTTCAACACCGCGGTTGACCGGACCCGGATGCATGATCAGCACGTCGCTTTTGGCCTTTTTGAGCCGCTCAAGATTTAATCCAAAAAAGGTTGAGTACTCCCGGATCGTGGGGAAGAGAAAGGTGCTCTGCCGTTCCATTTGAATGCGGAGCATCATAATCACGTCGGCTTCGGCAACGGCCGTTTCCATGGTGGGTGCAACCTCCACCCCCAGTTGCTCGATAAAATAGGGTATCATGGTGAAGGGGCCGTACACTATCACTCTCGCACCTACTTTTTTCAGGCAGGCAATATTGGACCTGGCTACCCGGCTGTGCGAAATATCCCCGATGATGGACACGGTCAATCCCTCAAGTCTTCTCTTTTTTTCGCGGATGGTAAAGGCATCCAGAAGGGCCTGGGTGGGGTGCTGGTGGGCGCCGTCTCCCGCGTTGATAATGGAGGCCGGGAGGGCATCGGCCAGAATCTTGGGCGCTCCGGCGGCCGAATGCCTGATGACCACCAGATCCGGGCTCATCGCCTGCAGGTTCCTTCCCGTATCCTTTAAGGTTTCCCCCTTGGTCACGCTGCTGCTCGAGGTCGAGATATTCACCACGTCGGCGCTCAGCCGCTTGCCGGCGATTTCAAACGAGGTACGGGTTCTGGTGCTCGGCTCATAAAAAAGGTTGATGACGGTCTTTCCCCGCAGTGTGGGCACCTTCTTAATATCCCGGCTGGAAATCTCTTTCATTGAATCCGCCGTGTCCAGGATAAGGGCAATCTCATCCACGCTTAACTGATCAATGGTAAGAAGATCCTTGCTGCGTAAAGGCATACTATGCTTCCTCCTCTATCATGACCTCATCGATGCCGTCATCCTCGGTCAGCTTCACCTCCACCACTTCGCTTGCCGCGGTCGGTATATTCTTGCCGACAAAATCCGCCCTGATCGGCAATTCGCGGTGGCCGCGGTCCAGCAGCACCGCCAGCTGGATGGAGCAGGGTCTCCCCAGGTCGATAATCGCATCAAGCGCCGCCCGGACCGTCCGCCCGGTAAAAAGCACGTCATCCACCAGCACCACCTTGGCGCCCTTCACCGTGAAGGGCACATCGGTTTTTCTCAGCAGCGGCTGCGAAGCAATCTCGGAAAGGTCGTCCCGGTAGAGGGTAATGTCAAGCGCGCCGATGGGTACTTCAACCTGCGCGATGTCCCGGATCAAACGGGACAAACGGCGGGCCAGGGTGACCCCCCGCCGCATGATGCCGATGAAAACGAGGTTCCCTCCTTCCCGATTTTTCTCGACGATCTCATGGGCAATTCTTTTCAAGCTCTTTTCGATCTCTTCCCCGTTCAAAACCTGTTTTTTTCTGCGGATCTTGGTCATGCGGCACCTCGCAAAAAAACCTCTTCGCGCGGAAGGCAAAGAGGTTGCTCCTGATACTGATGGTTTATAAACAACATGTGGACCTTTCTAATCTCGCCGGATTAAATTAAAGGTTT
>CAYWLT010000188.1:0-6014 GCA_964459295.1 uncultured Thermodesulfobacteriota bacterium | reverse complement strand
GCCGGTAAGCGTTTCCCGCACAAAGGTGTGACACCGGGCGCAGGACTTCAACGGTAGACTCCCGAGTTCCTTTTCATGATACGGACTGTGGCAGAAGCCGCATACGCGGCCCTGGTCAACCGGCGTGGTGCGAAAAAAGTCGACGAACACCGCGTGCTCTTTGCTGCTTTTCTCAAGTGTACCCTTGCTTATTGCTTTTTTAGCCCGAACCGGGGGCGAGGCCTCCGCGCCCGCGCCGCCCTTCGCGTCACCATCACCCGGTTCTATCCCGGCGGATAGGCTGCCCGTATCGTCACGCAGCAATGGGTGGCACCCCTGACATAGCCGGCTTTTCTCCAATCTGAGCAGTTTTTCATAGGTTGACACATGGGCCGAGTGACACAGATAGCAGTCCTCCCCCACCGTCAGTTCATGGACAAATTCCCGGTTGAGCAGTTGCGTGGTATGACAATCGGTTTTAAAGCAGAGCGACAGCGCCGGGGGCCGCTCCCTTTGTTCGGCAGTTATCGAATGGCAGCGCTTGCACAAATTTTCCCTGACCGGCTTATGGTCCGACTGCATCTCCTGGGGCAGTCCCGGCGGCCCTTCGACGGCGCGAAGCGCCCCTTCCACCCGAGTCAACTCCTTATCCTTGTGGCAGGTAACGCAGAGATCGTATCCGCCATTGAGCCTGAGAAAATGTTCTTCCCCGGCGCCGGCAGCAGCCGCTCGCCTCTGGATCACACCCTTTGCATGAGGATTGTGGCAGGTGCCGCAGAAGATGCGGTCACCGTCAAGCGGCAGCTCGGCATGCTTCGCCCCGGCCCGCTCCGGCACCTCTGCCCGCAGAAAGTCGGGGAGCACCGTGAGGTGATCCGCCCGCGCGGGATGCGCGCTCTTTTGCCGGAAATGGCAGTTGACACAGAACCCTGAGAGGGTTGTCGTAAAGGAAACATCGCGGATATCCCCGGCCTGAAGCGGGTCGGGAACCGATTGGTGACAGAGCAGACAGCGCTCCTCAATAATCCCTCCCTTCCGGTCAAGCTGTTGATGAGGATTGGTTTTTTTATACTCCTCCTGATTGTGGCAGAAAAAACAAAAGGTGGAAAGCGTCTCGTAAGGCGCCCCGCGGATAAACTTTCGGTTGGCCGACTTGAATACAAAATCCTCTTTCATCTGAGGAAGCAGGTCATGACAGGTAAGGCAGCTCAATCTGCCGTCATCGAGGGGAAAGGTTCTGGGCATGGTTTGTTCCATCCCTTCCGAAAGTGGAACACCCACCGGGTGAACGTCGGGCCGGGCAACCCCGGTTGCATGGCAGCGGTTGCAGAGCTGAATGGAATCACCGTTAAATCTGAGCGCCGCTTCTTTATCCTTCGGCTTGCCCTCGAGGTGGCACTCGCCGCAGTGTTTCCCGGTCCAGTGGGGATTAACTATTTCCTGGACTGTTGCAGCGGCCGGGGAATCACCGGCTGATCCGCAGAAGAGCGCAACCGGACAGAGCAGGATTATGAGCATCCGGCACCGGTTGACACGCCGGGCGATTTTGAATAAACCGGGGGAGGAATCTTGCATGCCCCGACCCGAACCTTCAGTTTGATCTGCGTGACAATTCAGAGATAAAGGTATGATGATCTCCCGCCCGGGCGATGCACCGCTCGGGCAAATCCTCACCCAGCGTGTGCCGGATTGCCCCGGCATTCCTTCCCGACCTCCGGGTATCAAGGCCGGTATCGGCTTATCGCGCACAAGGCAAGCTTTCCATCTTTTTTTGTCTTCCCGGCGCACTATGAAAATAGGTGAATCTTACTATGCTTTCACCGCCGTGGCATTCGGCGCAGAATGTGTTGTGAAGCTTTGGCCGCAAAAAGCTGTTGGACACATTCCCCTCCCCGTCAACCGCCGGCCTGCCCGGTCCTTTGGTCATGGACGAAGGGTTCCACTGGTGCGGATTGTGGCAGGTTGAGCATACAATAGTACCGCTTGCCGCAATTTCTCCTCCATCGGTGAAAATGGGAAACCTGTCTTTCACCGTTGCAAAGGAAATGCTTCCTCCCCCTCCCACCACTTGCACATTTTCCCGGGGATGTAATCCAAAGCGGGGAACGCGCTTCCCGGCAATCCCATCCGGGGCATGACATCCCGTGCATAATCGGATCATAATGTTATCCGCCGCCGCGTATGTCGGATCCCAGCCCTCAATCAGGGCCGGACCGAAAGGAGCGGCCCAGAGATGCTTTTGATTGCGCGCCTTATGGGCCACGTGGCAGGGGCTGCACAAGCCGCCTTGCCCCGGCGTCTCTCCATGGGCGTTCTCAAAAGAGGGCGCGGTCAGTCGCAGATCATGGTCCGTTGCTTCAACCAGCGCCTGGTGCTGATGACAAACCATGCATACCCCGGATCTGCCCTTCTCGCCCAGGCGGAGAAACATGCCGCGGGTTGCCCCCGCCCGGGCGGGATCCTGGTACGCCGGCTGGGGATCGTGCAAATCATGACAGGTGGCGCAGCGGATTTTTCCCTGCATATTTTCCCCCCGTCCGTCGAACAGGGGAAGCGCACGAGACCCCTCGGAAGACGGCACTTCAATATCCATAGGATGTGAGTAGGGCGCGGGCATCATCTTTTCGGCCATGCCATCGGGGGTGTGGCAGCTCCGGCAGAAGTCCTCCGGCTGCCGGTCGGGGCTTTGCTGCCGGGCCCACATCAGCCGGCCCGCCCCCCGGTGGACGAGATGGCAGGAAGAACAAGGGCCCAGCGAGGCAGCCGGCTCCCCCCTGACATTCTTTGCATCCGGCGCGCTGGTTCTAAGATCGTGCCTGGAACCGGCAATGGATTTTTTATCCTGGTGGCACTGCAGGCAGATGGAGTCCTGATTGTTGTGTTCAACCAGCAGGTGACTGTTGACCAAAGCGCCGTGCGGACTGTGGCAGGTTCGGCAGATAAGCTCACCGTTGCTGCCCGCCACCACGTCGGCGCCGGTCGACCAGCGGGAGGGAAGTCTGCATCGCCGCGGCTTCAGGTTAACCGGGTGGCTTCCCGCGTCAGCCGCACCGCTGCCCGGCGCGCGGGGGCCGTATCCATGGCAGGCAATGCACAGGACCGGCCGGCTGGTATCTTCCGCCGAGAGCACCAGAAGTTTGTCGTTCACGCCGCCATGCGCAAAGTGACAGCTTTCACAAATAACCCCGTTCGCCCTGGTATCGCCGAAGCGGCCGCCGGCCCACAGCACCTCATCCGGCTGCTTCACAACGGCCACATCGATCGCATGATTGCCCCGGGCGGTTCCCCCTTCTTTATCAAGATGACAGGTGCGGCACAGGCTTGAATCCCGGTTGGAAGCCCTGAAAAATATTTCAATCGATTCACCGGATTTGCCCGCAAGGGCATGCGGGGTATGACAGGTGGCGCACTTGAGTTTTCCCTGATCATCGAGAGGAAAGTCTTTGGGCACAGTAATGCTATCTGACGGTAGTAGACCGGTGCGATGGCCCGGGGCATGAAAGATGGTTTTGCGGGAATCGGCGACGGAACCGTCGTGGCAGGAAAAGCACATTTCCTCCGAGGCTACCGCATCACGCGTGGGCCGGGCAACCATCTCGCCGTCACGGTGTTCCACATAAAAAGGATACACCCAGGCAAAGTGACAGATGGCACATTTTTTGGCCGAATCCGGCTTGTCGGGGTGCAGCATCTGCGCCGCGGCCGGAGGGGACAGGCGGCAGGAGAGCAAAACGGCGCCCGCACCAAAAATGAGTAAGCGGCACGCCCGATTGAATCCCGGCTTTTGTCGTACGCAGCCACCGATCATCAGCTTTTATTCCATTATCTGGTAGACCGCAACCCGGTTCGGCCGCATTTCCACCACATACAGGCGCAAGCCATCGTCAATGGTGAGGCCGACCGGCGTTGAAAACCTGAGCATCTTTTTATCGGCAGTGCCCAGCACGCCCAGAAACTTCCTGAATCTTTGAAAAACCTGTACCACCCCCAGATAGCTGTCGCTCACATATATCCGGTCTTGCTTATCCACGGCCACCCCTTTGGGACGATAAAACTGGCCGCGGTCCACACCCCATTTTCCAATATAGGCCATGACTCTTCCTTCTTCATTAAATGCCTGTACCCGGGTGTTGAGCACGTCGACCACATAAAGGGTGGACTGCCGGTCAAGCGCCGCCAGAAAAGGGAATTGAAATTCACCGGGTTTTTCCCCGCCGCCGCCCCATTGATTCAAATAGCGTGATCCATCCCGGTTATACACGAGGATCCGGTGATTATCGTTGTCGATTACATAACAGCGGTCCTTGGACTCATCGAGGACCACGTCAACCGGATCGGGCGGCCGCGGACTCTCCGGAACCGCAATCGGGAACTCAAACCGGAAATCACCGATAGGGCCGAAAACCTGGACAAGCCGGTTTCCCGAATCGGCGACATAGACGGCACCGTCTTTATCAATATCAATGCCCAGGGGGCGGTTCAGCCCACCATGTCCTTTTCCCCGCACCCCGAATGAAGAAACAAACCGCCCGGCGGAGGTAAAGATAGCCACCCGGTTATTCACGCCGTCGAGCACATAGATACGGCCCTCCAGACCAATCGCCACGTCGCTGGGATGCAAAAAACCGGCTTGCACATCAAAGAGATGACGGGAAGCGATGACCGGGACATCCCCCGTCTGCTGGCCATACAGCAGTCTCTCTTCGGGAGAGACGAAGAAAAGGATGCCGAACACCAGCAGTTTCAGGAGGAAAGGCTTACTTTTTGGCATTACCTTTCCTTTTTCCCGGTTCAAGGAATGTGGGCGTGTAAAATTCCTTATATTCATTTATCATCCTGGTTATCCGGTCGCTTGCCACCTGGGCAATCCTGCGCTCAGGATACCCCGCGGCGCGCAAGGGAAGAAAATGAGCATCCGGGTTATGGCACTCACCGCAGGAAACCGGCTTTTCCGAAACGTTTTGATGGATCTGTTTTACCAGTTCCCTTTTTTCCGATGAAGGCATTGCTTCCCTCTGGATCATCCGCATCAGATTATCCGTACTCTCCTTTTCCCGCTTAATCATATCCCGGTCCGGCTCCGCGCCACAGGATACGCACGGCGTCAATCGGATGCCCAAGGCATCAATAGGCCTGTCGGCAATATCAGGATTCACAACCACATTGCCGGTCTTGCGATCGCACCAGTAGTAATGCAATGGTGCTGCATTTTCCTTCGGCCGAACATGGCAGGTCTGACAGGCGAAATAGAGATTATGCATGTTCAGGAAGGCCCTGATATGTTGAGATTTTCCGTGCGGCAGGTCTCCGTGACACTTAATGCAATGGGAGGTTTCATCGGGGGCAATATCCAGTTCGATGCGGTGATAGTGGTCCTTGACCTTTTTCTCCTGGACAAACCGGTATCCCCGGTACAATGTTTTCCGCTCCGTATCCTCAAGCACAATCTCCTGGATAAAGTTCGGCTGCACCAGCGGCTCTACCACGGGAGCCGCCTCGGTGGTCACTATTTGGTAACCGAAGACAAATACCGATTCATAAATAACCTTGCAGATAACAAAGGAAGCTACCAGAACCGCCATGAACATAACCGACATAAAACCCTTCATAAAAAACGTCCGCCAGGCCCCTCTCCCGTAAACATAACTCTTGCGGAGCGGCTTGATCCGGTCCGCGTAGCCGGCGGCCTGCATGGCGTTCAGGTAATCCCGGTAGTGGTACTGAATCATCTCCTTTTCACCCACGTAGCCGAAAAGCCAGGCCCTGCCCATGGGGAAAACCGCCGGCGTCAGATGCACGTTGTAGATATGCCAGATAAATATCACAATCGAGGCCAGCAGCGCCTCATCGCTGTGCGCGATGTAGGCAAAATTGAGCACGTTGCCGGAGAAAAACCGGGTGAAGAACGATTCGCCCCAGAGGAAGTAACCCGAAGCACCTATAACCGGTATGCCCCAAAAGACCGCCAGGTAACCGAATTTCTCCTTTAACCCGTGGGCTACCAGTACCGGACGCTTTCTGGTAAGAAAGAAAAA
>CAYWLT010000187.1:0-6025 GCA_964459295.1 uncultured Thermodesulfobacteriota bacterium | reverse complement strand
AAGCCTCTGCAAAGCTGCCTGCTTTCGCTTAAAGTCGAAGGCACCGGGTCGTGCCGTAAGCTGCCAAACACATTGTTGTGTCGTCAAAAGCCCCTCCCTTTGAGCCGCGATTCAACAGCCTGCTCGTAAAAAAACCAAGCAGGGAGGTAAACGCGGGATGAATACCATAGCCATAGTTGTGGAAACCGAGGCCTGCAGCGGCTGCGGGATGTGCGCCGCAGTGTGCCCGGTCGGCGCTATTACCATTGAGGAGGGATATCGTCCGCGGATTGCAGACCGATGCAGCAGATGCGAAATCTGCTATGAGGTATGCCCCCGCGTGGAGATGCCTTACAGCGCCATCGAACAAGGATGCGCGGAACGAAATCGGGCAATCAATCACGATGAGCTCCTGGGACGCTACACCCGGATTTTCTTGGCGCGAGCTGCTGACAAAAAGGTGCGTGACGCCGGGTACAGCGGCGGCACCACCACCGCCTTCATACGCTACCTGCTTAATCAGGGGCTGGTTGATGCAGCCCTTTTGACTGACAAAATGCACGATCTTCCCTATTGCGCCCATCCCAAACCGAGGGTGGCGCTCAATGCGCAGGAGGCGCTCGAATGCGCCTTTACCAAGCCGACGGTAAATCCCATATTATCCCGGTTGCCGGTACCGGGTGACCGGGTGGTGGTGGTCGGCAATTCGTGTCATCTGGAGGCGTTGCGCAAGGCACAGTTTTTGGCCGCTGACCAAACCCCGGCGGGCAGAAGATGCAAGGAGCTGGTCGGCAACATTAAATTCCTGGTTGGCCTGACCTGCTTTTTCAGCAACCATCCGCGCGGGGTGGATCTGCTGCTTGACGGGATGCAACTCAAGGAGTCTGATCTAAAACGGTGGTTCTACGATCACGGTAACCCGACGGTGGAGCTGCTGGACGGTACGGTTCAACCTGTTCCCGGCGCAAACCGCAACTTTTCCGCGCTTAGCCTGGGCTGCCTGCTCTGCTACCCCTCCTATACGGCGAGGCTGTCCGACGTGACCTTCGGCAAGACCATGTCGGAGGAATGGGGCTGGAACGATGTCATCTGCCGGAACCGGGATGTTGATGATATTCTCGCTTCAATGGAGAAATGCCGTCTGCTTGAAACCAGGGAGGTCGAAGACAAGGGAGGGGAGTTGCTGGCGATGCTGCTGGAGGCGGGGGTGTTTCAAATGGATGGCGCCGGCTATGCCCATTATCTGGAAACGGGAAACTTCAAGCTTGATGAGACAACCGCCGAAATGATGGGAAACCGGCCGGGGGGAACGATCCGGGGGATAAGCCTGATGAAGCTGATCCAGGCGGTGCGCACACATGCTTTTTACGAATCCGCGGTTGCCGCGCGCCGGGCCAGGAATGTTTTTGTGCCGGAGTACCGTTGATGAGCAAGGGCGGGGGGTTGCATGAATGAAACGGAGGGCATGATCCGCCGCTTAAGGCTCAATCTTCGGGAGAGAAATATTTCTTGAAATGGTTCACGCAATCCACCGGCAGCTCATTGAAGCGATCCAGTATGCTTCCATCCTTGCCGATGATTATATGGTAGGGCACGCCGATGATGCCGTATTTCTTGGTTAGCGAGACGCTCCCGTCGATCAGTATTTTGCCGGGGATCTGATACTGGCTCTGGATTTTTTTTATGCGCTGCAGGGTGTCATTGACGCCCACATCAATCGCCAGCAGTTCGTAGCGCGCGCCGTCCATGTTCTTGTGGAGATCCTTGATTTTGGTGATCTCGAGGAGGCAATGGGGGCACCAGGTTGCCCAGAACATCAGGTGTACCACTTTCTTGTTCCGGTAATCGTCGAGCGAGACGGTTTCCCCCTCGGTGCTTTGGAGACAAAAGCCGTCAGCATTTGCGGCCGGCGGCTGGGCATCCGCCCATGCCGGGCAGACAGTTGCATAGGAGACTATGAGAAGCGAAAGGAAAGAAAGGGCGGAAACCTTTGATCGGTTACCGTGCGTGGAGCGTCTCATGATGTCACCTGAAAAATGGGTATTGCAATGCGCGCGGCTTTACCGACGCGGCTTACATCTGGTGCTCTTTTTCCGCGCGATAGTTCTGCAAGGTTTCATCGGCGATTGCCTTAGCCTCCGCAAGCAGTTCGTGCCGCGGAAGATGTGCGAGCGCATCGATTGCGGAGTCCAGCTGAGCGATGTTCCGGATCCCGCAGAGGGCGGCGCTGACCTCTTTATACTGTAACACGTATCCCAGCGCCAATGCCAATAGGGAATGCCCGCTTTCGCTCAGCCGGGCGGCTATTTTCTTCATCGCCCGGTACTTGGGCGTTCGATCCTCATGTTTCCACCAGGGCGCCCATGCGCGCGCGTCGGCATCGTCAAAGGTTCTTTCAGGGGTGACCCGACCGGTGAGCATGCCCTTGTCCAGTGTTCCCCAGCTTAAGAAGCCGGTGTTTTTGTGCCGGATCATCTCTCTGATGTCATGGAATGGCGCATCGTTGAAAAGGTTCAGCTCGTTCTGGACCGCGTCGACGGCATCAATTTCTTCGGCTTTGTTGATATCCTCGCGCCCCGCGTTGCAGAGGCCGATTGCCTTTATTTTTCCCGCTTCCCGGGCGCGGCTGAGGCATTCCATGGGCCGTCTGATATCAATATGCTTATCCGGCCAGTGAATCATGTACAGGTCGATATAGTCAGTCTGCAGGTCTTTCAGAGACTGCTCAAGCATTTTTTGCATTACCGCGGGGTGATTGTCAATCTTGATCCGTTTCCGGTCATCCCAGACGATGCCGCCCTTGGAAACGATAAACACGCGATCACGAATGTCCCGGAAGGCCCGGCCGATTCTCTTTTCGGAAAGTCCGAATCCGTAAACCGGAGCGGTATCATATAGATTGATGCCCCGGTCAAAGCATCCGGCAAGCAGGGTTGCGGCCTCCGCATCGCCGATATGGCCGAATCCGTATCCCCGCCCTTCGCCGCTGATGGCGGCGCCGCCGAAGGAAATTTCCGAAACCGCAATACCGAGAGTGCCGAGCGGACGCAGATTAAGCATGGAAGGAAATCGAAAAGTTGCGGGTGTGATTGGGGTGGCATGCGCTGATGAACATGACCGACGATGCGCATTGCCCCCGGGTATTGCCTATCATGTGCACGGAGGATACCCTATCACGCGCGCCGGCGGTTGTAAAGAAAGATTTGCCGTCGGTCCGTGTCGGTCAGTCCCTGAGGTCCATTACTTGCCGGGCTCGAGAGAAAAGATTTGTAAAATGATGAAAGTGGGTATATAGTGGCCGAACAGGAGTGATGGGCATAGCGTCGCCGTCGTGCGAACCGTATCCTTCCCGCGCATCAGGCAATTCTTCATCTGTTTTTACGGCGATTACTTCACATTTTCTAAATTTTTATTAAGAGGAGAAAGTGATGGAAGACACCAATCCCAAAAAAGACCTCTCGCAGGGTGATCCGCTCGGCACGGAAAAAAACAGGCGCGGAAAGACGCTCGGCTGGATAAATGATTTCAAAAGTAACACCCTGACCAGAATCCAGAAGTTCGAGTCCCAGCTGGAAATGGTTACCAAGGAGCGCAACAAACTTTCCTCCGATTTGAAAAGGGCCAATGCGCAACTGGTTGAACTGCGGGATGGGCGCAAGAATCTGCTCGAGGAAGTCAGCAGCCTGAAAGCGGCGCTGCAGGGGGTAAAGTCCGAATTTAAGTACAGCGAGGAAGAGAAGGCTGACGCCTTCGAGCAGATCAAGTCTCTGGAGGGACAAATAACTTCGCTTGACGAACAGCGGCGGAGCCTGGAGTCGGAGGTGGCTTCAGCCAAGGACGCGCTGCTGAGCAGCAGGGAAATGCAGGAGGATCTCAAGGGCAAGATCAGGCTGCTCGAGGATAAAATCGCATGGAACGATAAGTCACACCAGGATGATCTGAATAAATTGAAGATCGCCGAAGCCCGCGTGAGGGACCTGAGTGGCGCCAACGAATCACTTGAAAAAGAGCTGAAGGCTTTAACCAAAACCATGGAAGAGCGGGATCACACCATTGTCGATCTCAAAAACCGTACCGGGCTGCTGGAAGAGAAGGTCGAGTCTTTGGAAATGGTAAAGAGAGACCTCGCCCGGACCAAAAAAGAGCAGGCGGAGAGCCAGGAGAAGCTGAGCGACCTGGAGGCAAGCCTGCAGACGAGCGCATCGCTTAAGGATGCTTTGGAAATGGATTTAAAAAGCATTCTTAAAGACCTGGAAAATGAAAAAAATTTGTGTGAAGAATACCGCAAGCGGATAGCCGATTTGGAAGAAGAGGTGAAAGATTTTGAATCACTCCGGGAAAAGCTGCAGGAACAATTAAAGCGGGGCGAAGACGCGGACAATCGAATCGACGTTCTTGAAGGGGAAATCGCATCCGAGCAGGCCCTCAAGGAATCACTCCAGGCCGACCTCGAATCAACCCTGGTCTCCCTGGACCGGACCAGGAAGGAGAAGGAAGACATGGCGGTGGCGGTTGAAGAATTAAAGGCACAGCTTGCCGGCATGGATGAAATGAGGATGGAACTGCGGACAGTCGAAGACGAGCGGACCGAGGCCCTGGAGAAGATACAGGAATTGAACGACGCACTGGAGCAGGCGGTGGCGCAGAAGCGGGAACTGGAAGAAGAAGCACAACAGCTCAAAGAGGCCATTGAGAGCATCAGCGGCGCCCTTGCGGAGAGCGACGGGCCGTCGGCCGGCGGTTTTGACCTGACGGAGGACTGAAGGGGTGCGGGCATTAATCCCTCCCCTCTTTCGTGCGGGAGGGCGCCATGACCCAAGTAATGACGCAGCAAACATGAGAAAATCACAAGGCGGACGCGGGCCGCTGAAGCAGGCAAATCAGCGAGGCGCATCATCTACACCGGCAGGATGCATTGGATGTCATGCGCCAAACCAGAGAGGATAAGGATACTATGTCAGGGAAGGATAACGGCGAGGTGCTTGTCGGCGCCCATCAGCCTGATAGCGGGACGGGAGATGCGGTGAATGAACCCGCGTCCGCCGACCGGACGGAACCGGCAGGCTACGGATATCGCGCAATTCCCAACACGATCATCGGGATGCTCGACCATCGAAGTGAAAAGGTGAGAATTGAGGCGATTGAGTCCTTGCTGAAAATCGGTGAAACGTCGCTCGGCTATGTCTTTGTCAAAGCGATGGACGATGACAGCTTCCGGGTCAGGCTGGGTGCGCTGCGGGGGCTCTATAAATGCGGGGGCGACACGGTAGCGGACCATTTGATCAAGGCGCTTCAGGATGCTCACCCGGATGTCCGGCGCAGGGCGCTGATCTATCTCGGCTGGATGAGAAAGAAAGACCTTATTCCATATATCGCGGGGGCGCTGGCGGACACCTCGGCCCTGGTGCGGAAGGTGGCGACCTATGCGCTCGGAGACATCAAGGATCACTCTTCCCTTCCCTATCTCATCAAGGCCCTGGAAGACAGGGACCCGGAGGTTGTCAAAGGGGCGCTGGCGGCCTTGAAAAGGATAACCGGCATATCATATCAGTCGGCGAAAAATTCGCCGGAAGCGGTGCATCAGGACATCGTGGATCAATGGAAGGCCTGGTGGGAGGTAGAAAGCGGGGCC
This sequence comes from uncultured Thermodesulfobacteriota bacterium, assembly GCA_964459295.1. GTDB lineage: Bacteria > Desulfobacterota > WTBG01 > WTBG01 > WTBG01 > CAZWCD01. The sequence goes on along the minus strand of CAYWLT010000187.1, from coordinate 414 downwards.
TGATCCTTTCGTTCAATTACGTCCAAGGCCCGCCGCGTTTTTACGCTCAGAGAACGAACCGGCGGTTGCCATGTCTGTGTGACGAAGTGAGAAAGTCGCAACGGTTCCAGCGGTTTCAAATATTTTTACGATAATCTAGCCGCAGGCTTCAGCCTGCGGTACCGCACCGAAGAGATGAAATCAATACGAAAGAAAAGCAGACAAAAACCGCAAGCTAAAAGCCTGCGACTACATGGGCTAATATGCCTGAACCTTCTTCTTTTGCTGTAAACCGTCAACGGTAAACTCTTTTAGCTGACCCCTGTAAACCTCCAACAGAGAGCCCGGTTTCCCATCTAGTGCGGGAACCGGGATTTTTTATTGTTTTTCTTAAGTTTTTATGGGTGTTGCCGAAAAGATATTTATATTGCATCA